>JAYUOR010000654.1:0-2785 GCA_043760765.1 Planctomycetota bacterium
ATCTGGTCGGTGCCGTTCGTCGTGTTCGGCATCGCGCGCTACATGTTCCTGGTGCAGACCAGCCGATTGGGAGGGAATCCGACGCGCGTGCTGCTCGGCGGCGATGCGATGTTCGCGGCCAACGCACTGGCCTGGGCCGGCGTGGTCGCGCTCGCCCTGTTCCAGCATTGAGCGCGCTTCGTCCGCGCCGCGCTTGACCGCCGCGCCTTGCCGCGTACCCTCTTCGCTCGCAATCGCATGCTTTCGCACCAGGAGAATCGATGAGTTCCGCGCAATTGAAGCTCGCCAACCGCATGTCCCAACTGGGGACCGAGTCCGCTTTCGAAGTTTTGGCGCGCGCCCGGGCCCTGGAAGCCCAGGGCAAGAGCATCGTCAACCTCGGCATCGGCTCGCCCGATTTCCGCACGCCCGACAACATCGTCGAAGCCGGCATCAAGGCGCTGCGCGACGGTATGCACTTCTACACGCCGGCCAAGGGCCTGCCCCAGGTACGCGAAGCGGTCGCCGAGTACATGCAGCGCCAGTGGAGCGTCAAAGTCGATCCCGATCACGTCGTGATCGTGCCCGGCGGCAAACCGACGATGGCTTACGCGATCGAGATGTTCGGCGAGCCGGGCGCCGAGATCCTGTATCCCAATCCGGGTTTCCCGATCTACGAATCGCTGATCCGTTTCACGGGCGCCACGCCGGTGTCGATTCAGCTGCGCGAGGAGAACGCCTTCAGTTTCAGCGCGAACGACGTGCTCTCGAAGATCACGCCGCGCACACGGCTCTTGATCTTCAACACGCCCGCGAATCCCACCGGCGGCGTGGTCTCGAAGCAGGAACTCGATCTCTTGGCCAAGGGTCTCGAAGCCCACCCGCACGTCGCGATCCTGGCCGACGAGATCTATTCGCGCATGACCTACGACGGCGAAAAGCACACCTGCTTCTTGAGCTACGAAGCGCTGCGCGATCGCACGATTCTGCTCGACGGCTGGTCGAAGACTTTTTCCATGACCGGCTGGCGCCTGGGCTTCGGCATCTGGCCGGCGACGCTCGTCGCGCACGCCGAGCGCCTGCAGATCAACTCGACTTCGTGTGCCAGTGCCGCGGTGCAAATGGCCGGCCGCGAAGCGCTGCTCGGGCCCCAGGGGCCGGTCGAAGCGATGATGCACACGTTCGACGAGCGCCGCCGACTGATCGTCGACGGGCTCAACGCCATTCCCGGAATGCGCTGCGTGATGCCCAAGGGCGCGTTTTACGCCTTCCCGAACATCACCGGTACCGGGATGGCCTCGAAGGATCTCGAGGTCAAGCTCTTGAACGAAGCCGGCGTGGCGATCCTCTCGGGCACGGCCTTCGGGCAGTTCGGCGAGGGTTACCTGCGTTTCTCCTACGCTTCGAGCACGGACAACATCCGCGAGGCACTGGCACGCGTGAAGTCCTGTCTTGCGGGCGCGAAGCGCTGACTCGATGAACTCGCGTCCAAGCGATTTTCGCAGCGACACCGTCACGCGGCCCAGCGCCGCGATGCGCGCGGCGATCGCCGCGGCCGAGGTTGGCGACGACGTGCTCGACGGCGACCCGACCGTGCGGCGGCTCGAAGAAACCGCGGCGCGTTTGCTCGGCAAGGAACGCGCGCTGTTCGTGCCCTCGGGAACCATGGCCAATCAGGTCGCGCTTGGAGCATGGACTCGGCCCGGGGACGAGATCATCGCCGAGCGCAGCTCGCACATGGTGACGTGGGAAGCCGGCGCAGCCGGGTATCTGCACGGACTGCAGTCGATGACGCTCGATTCGCCCAGCGGGCCGATGGAGCCGCGCGAGCTCGAGCGCGCGCTGCGCTCCGAGTCCGTGCACTGTCCGAAGAGTGCATTGATCTGTGTCGAGCAGTCCTTCATGGGCGGCGGCGAAGTGGCGGGCGGCTGCGTCATTCCGCTCGCTTCACTGCAGCGCACGCACGAATTCGCGCGCCGGGCCGGCATCCCGGTGCACATGGACGGCGCGCGGCTCTTGAACGCGGCGGTGGCTTCGGGCGTCGACGCCGCGCGCTTTGCCGCCTGCGCGGATTCGGTCTCGATCTGTCTCTCGAAGGGGCTCGGTGCGCCCGTCGGATCGCTGATCCTCGGCGATGTGGCCTTTGCGGAGCGCGCGAAGCTCGTGCGCAAACGCCTGGGCGGTTGGATGAGGCAAGCCGGAGTGCTCGCGGCGGCGGGGCTTTACGCGCTCGAGAACAACGTGGCGCGGCTGGCGCAGGATCATGCGCTCGCGAAATCCCTGGCGGGCGTGCTGAACGGGTTGCCGGGGCTGGCCTGTCCGCCGGACGAAGTCGAGACCAATATCGTCATGGTCCGTGTGGAGCATCCGCGCTTCGACGCTGCGTCGCTGGAGCAGGCGTTGAGGCCTTTTGAAGTGCTCGTGCTGCCGATGACGACGAAGAGCCTGCGTTTCGTGACGCACATGGACGTCGGCCCGCAGGATGTCGCGCGCTTGAAAGACGCGGCGGCGAAGATCCTGGGCGCGGGCTGAGCGCACTGATGGCGGCTTTCACCGTGACGGGAGGTCGAAAGCGAGGCAGTGCAGGCGTGCGCGCGCGGGAGTCAGCGGATATCCTGCGTCGCTCCTTCGACCGGGCATCCAACGACAGCGCATACATGGGCATTTTCAAGGCGTACGACATTCGCGGGCTCGTTCCAGAGGAACTCGACGCGGCGCTTGCCAAGAAGATCGGCAGAGGATTCGCACAGCTCCTCAACGCCAAGCGTCTGCTGGTAGGCCGCGACATGCGCACCCATTCGCCGCT
>JAYUOR010000655.1:0-7125 GCA_043760765.1 Planctomycetota bacterium
GAAACGGTGCCGCCCCAAATCTCGATCCCGTCGTCGACGTTGTTCATGATGTCGACGTGGTTGATGTCGGTGCCGCGGCCGATGCCGCCGAGCGAAAGACCGTTGAGCTCGGTGTTGAGAGCCACGATCTTGCCGCCATAGCGCAGCGAGAGGTACGTGATCGAGCCCGAGTCGTCGTCGTCGTTGCCGCCGCCGTACTGGTCGGTCGCCGGACCACCGATGAGACCTTCCATGTTCGCCACGTTGCTTGCGCTGGGAACCGGGGTATTGCCGATCACCGCGTTCTCGGAAATGTAGGCATTCCCCATGATCGTGAGGTTGCCCCACTCGTTGGCGGCTTCGCGCCAGGTGCCCGTCTTCGGATCGCCGCCGACCCAAGTCGCGACGTCGGCCTTCGAAGTCATGATCACGGGGTTGGAGCGAGTTCCGTTGACGAAGATCTGCGCGCCGCGGCAGACGGCCAGACTGCCGCCGATGCTCGTCGTGCTCGCGAGGACCGTCCCGGCCTCGATCGTCAGGGTCGCACCGGGCAGGACGTAGATCACGTTCTGCAGGTTGTAGGTGTTGTTCGCCGTCCAGGTGGTAGACGTCGAGATGTTGGCGGTCACCAAGATCTCGCTCGCGTTCGCGGCGCCGGCCAGGCCGACTCCGATCAGGGTGGGAATAGCGATTCCCTTCAAGAAGCTTCTCACTGTGTCGTCTCCTAAAAACGTGATGCAACTCACGGGGCAGGCAGGAGGGGCCTCCTGTGCGGGTCTGTCCCGAGCGAGGGCAATTTAGGGACGCTTTGTGGTCCTCTTGTGAAGCGCGGGTGAAAGTCTCCGTGAAGAGGCATGGCCTTGCCCCCGCGCCGGCGGGGGCTCAGCGCTTCGCCTTGGCCATACGTTCGACCTGCTCGAGGTAGCGCGCGATGTCCTCGCGCGGTTTGACTTCCTGGGCGCGGCGCAGGAGCGGCACGGCCTCGGAGTAGCGCGCCATTCCGACGAGTACTTGAGCCTGCCTGACCTTGGCATTGGCCTCGAAGGCCTCCAGACTGGCGGCGCGCTCGTAGTAGAAAATCGCGCGGTCGGATTCGTTCAGGCGCGAATAGTGCTGGCCGAGCAGCATCAGCGCCTCGCCATCGAGCGGATCGATCTTGATGAGTTCCTCGAGCACGCCGGCGGTTTCTGGGCTCGAACCGCCTTCGGCCATGCTCAGACGCGCTTCGAGTTTGAGCAGTTTCTGGCGTTCGGGCTGCTCCATGCGCTGGTCGAAGGCCTTGTGAATGTGCAGCGCCAACTCGCGCGACTGGCTCGGCGCGCCGCGCGCGGCCAGGACTTCGGCCGCGCGCAGCGGCCTGGAGAGCGGCTGATTTGCGTCGATGTCGATCGCGCGGCCAAAAGCGCGCGCGGCAAGGTCCATCAGATTCTCGGACACGTAGATGTCGCCCAGCGTGTGAGCGCTGTCGACGGTCGCCTTGCCGAGGTTGTCGATGGCCTCGAGGTTTTCGGCCGCCGCCAATGGCTTCTTCATGCCGAGAAATGCGTGCGCCTGCAGCATCCAGAAATCGGCCTTGTCGGGATAGCGCGCGATCAAGACGTCGAGCAGCGCGGCGCAGTCCTCGAACTTCTGCTGCTTGAACACGCAGCGCGTGAGCCCAAGCCGCCACTCGGTGTTCTCAGGTTGCAGCAGGAGCGCATTGCGATAACTCGCTTCGGCCGGCTGATAATCTTGCTTCGACGAATAGGCATAACCGAGCAGGCCATAGGCGTAGGCATCGCCGCCGCCCAGCTCGAGCATCTTGATGAATGAAGTGATCGCTGCATCGAAACTCGATTGGCGGACGCTGATCAGTCCAAGGTTGCGCCAGGCGCGCCGGAAACTCGGGAACTTGCGCACGGCCTCCTTGTAGTTGCCCAGCGCATCGGGAAGTTTGTCCTGCTGGAACTGAATCCCGCCCAAGGTGAAGTCCAGGATCGCCGAGCAATCGGGTTTCATCGCCTTCTTGAGCGTTTCTTCGGCCTTGGGCAGATCGCCCGCGGCCATCAGCGGCCGGACCTTTTCGAGAATCGCAACCTCGTCTGGCGTGACGCGCGGCTCGACCTCGGCATTGATCCCGTAGCCACCGATGAACTGTTTCTTGAACACCGGGTCGTTCCAGATCGCAGCGATGTCGCCTTGCACGGCCGCGGCGCCGCTCTTCGCGAGCAGCACCACGAACATGCAAGCAGCGATCCGCCCAAATTGGGGACGAATGGATTCACGGGCGCGCAGGGCGAACTTCATGTTCATGATCTTCAACTCGGTTGGAAACGGATCGACACGCGCATCTTGCAGGCGACTCGTTGACCGGCCTTGATGCCCGGTTCGAACTTCCACTGCTTGACGGCGTCCATGGCCGGCTTCTCGAAGGCGGGGTGACTGGACTTCTCGACGCGCGGATTGAGGACCTTGCCGCCTGCGTCGACCACGAAAATGACGGCTACGACGCCGTCGAGCTTTTTGCTACGAACTTCGGCGGGATAGATCGGGGCGGCCTGGAACACGGCGCGCGGCTTCTGGTCGATCTCCGACATGCTGAAGGCGCTGTCGAGTTTTTCTTCCGACTCGCCGGCCTTGCCCGTGCCGCCGATACGGCCGCCTGAAGCGAAGCTCAGGTTGTCCGCGAAGTCTCCGCCCGCCCCGCCGGTTTGATTGAGTGCGGCTTCGATGGCGCTGAGGCTCGCCGCATCGAGCGCCGGCGCGCTGTCCTCGGGCGCAAGATCGACATTGCGCGTGAGCTCGATCGGATCGGGAGGCTGCTCTGTCTCCGCCTGGACCTCCTGGGGCTCCTCGGGCGGTTTCTCCTCGGGCTTCTCCTTCTTCGGGTCGGCTTCGAGGTCGCTCAACAGCTCGACCTCCTGGATCTTGGCGTCGCGCTTGACCGCCTTGGGGAACAACAGGCCGCCGAACAGCAGCACGAAGGCGTGCAAGAGCACGGCACCCGCGATTCCAAGACCCCAGGCCAGCTTCATTTCTTCTCCGTGTTGATGCCGACCTTGGCGATCCCGATCCGGCGCACCTCGTCGAGCACGGCCACGACGAACTTGAAGTTCGCGGCACCGTCGGAGTTGATCATGACCTTGGGATCCTTCGAGGTCGCCTTGAGCGTCTGAAGCTTGAGCGGCAGTTGCGCGATCGTGATCTTCTCTTTGTTGTAGAAGACGTCGCCTTTCTCGTTGACGCTCAACGTGACGGCCTTGTCCAACTCCTGCTGATCACCGAGCGAGGCCGCGGTCGAAGCGGTCGGCAAGGCGACCTGCACACCCTGGTTCTTCGTCATCGACAAAGAGACCATGATGAACGTCGCAAGCAGGAAGAAGATGATGTCGATCAGCGGGATGATCTCGATGCGCGCCCGCTTGCGAGCGCCTGAACTCGAGGAGCGGTGCATGGCCTAGACCTTCACCGGCACGGGGGAACTGGGCAGCGCGGCCGCAACGGCAGGCGCCGGTGCAGCTGCGGGCACCGCGGAAACGCCATGACCTTGATGCGCTTCCACCAGCAATTCCAGCTGCGTCGCCGCCGACTCGATTTCGTGGCCCGCATCCTCCATCTTCGTGTTGAGGAAGTTGAACGGGATCAAAGAGGTGATCGCGATGCCAAGACCGAAGGCGGTTGCGATCAACGCTTCGGCGATGCCGCCCGTGATCGCGCCCGGCGAGTTGAGTTCTCCGCCGATCAGCGAGAAAGAACCCATCATGCCCGTGACCGTGCCGAGCAGGCCGAGCAGTGGCGCGAGCGTGATCACCGTATCGAGTACTGAAATCCCGCGCCGATAGCGCTTGAGCTCCTGCGCCTGGGCGAAGAACAACGCGTTGGCCAAGGACTGCTCCTTGTGCGAGAGCGCGTATCCGAGCGCTCGCACCAGGTAGAACTTCGATTCCTTGCCGATGGCCACGGCGGAGTCGATGTCCCCGCGAGTGACCGCAGCGAAGAAGGACTCCAGCGCCTTCGGATCGCGCTTGACCTTCTCGCGCATCAGGAAGACGACGCGCTCGAGCACCGTGCCTAGGGCCAGGATCGAGGCGAACAACAGCGGCCACATGATCGGCCCGCCCTTCTCGAAGATGTGGAACAGGTTGGTCTTCTGCACCAGTGCCTTGAGCGCGCCGCCGCGCGACGGGTCGAGCGGCAGAGTCCCCTCGCCGCGGTCGAGCAGCGCCACGATGCCCGCCTGCATGTCGCCTTCGAGCGGACGGATCAGCGGCTTGTCCGAACCTGCTTGCGGAACCACCAGACCTGCCGAGTTGCCGCTGTTTGCGCGGAACAGTGCGACCGGACCGATCAACGCATACATGCCCTCGCAGACCACGCCCTGCAGATCGACACCCACGCCGGGGAAGCGCATCCCTCCCATCGCGTCGAACAAGCGCTTGAGCGAAAGGTTGGCGAAGTCGATCTGGCGCGAGAACTTCTGCTGCAGCGAGAGTTCCTTGTTTTCGCTGGCTTGCTTCGCGATTTCGACGACCGCGCCGCAGTACTGCATCTCGCAGACGTTGACCTTCGACTCGAACGTGCGCGCGTATTCGTCGAGCAGGTTGCCGACGTAAGCGTATTCGTCCTGACGGCCCTTGATCTCGGCCTTGAGCGCCGGAAGATCCAGGTTGCCCTGGTCCATCAGGCGCGTGACGCGCTCGTTTTCGCGCCGCAGCTGGGTCAACTTTTCTTCCGCGGCCGTCAGTTCCGCCGCCAGCGGGAGTTTTTCACCCGCGATCTGTTCGCGCAGCCGATTCAAGTCGGCGATGCTCGCGTCGAGTTGTTGCTTCGCCGAGACCGACAGCTTGTCCAGCGTGGCGTTGGCGGGGCCGCCATTCGCGGCAGGCGCTTGTGCGAAGCTCGCGGCCGCCAGGAAGAGACTGCAAATCGTGCCGTTGAGAAGTTTCATTGGATTTTGACCGGGAGCGGCACGAAGGCCGGAGTGTGCTTGCCTTGGAGGATTTCGAGCGCCGTCAATACGTTTCCGGCCACTTCGTTGGCCGGCTTCCAGCTCCAGCCGCCGGAGGTGGGAATGCCGATGCCAGCTTCGCCCGAGGCGCTGACGTAGTACGCCTGGCCGAGACCGACGTAGAGCGCCCGCACCTCGCTGGGCTTGCCGTTGCCAAGTTCGCGAACTTCGTAGCTGACCGTGATTTCGCTGTTCGCCTTGTTCACTTCATTAAGAATTCCAAGCACATTCTGGAAGCGCTCGGCTGCACTGACCTTGCTGGTTAGAGGGTCCGCCGGGATGCGCTGCGCCAGAGGCTGCAACTTCAGGCGAATCGGCTCGGGCAGCTCCTTCACGAGTCGTTGCACCTCCGCCTCCATGGCCGCCAGCGCCACGAACAACTCATGGCCGTCGACCTTGAGTTGTTCGTTCTCGTCATCGAAAACGGCGCGCTTCTTGGCGGCCTCCTCGATGCCGGTCTGTGCTTGCTGGATCTTCTCCTCCAGGCTTGCGACTTCTTTTTTCACGAGATCGATCCGGCTGACGAGGATCTCGCGGCCCTGCTGCCACTCGTTGCGCTCCTTGGAGATGATCTGCTGGGTCTCGATCCACTTGCCCATCGTCAAGCGCGTCTCTTCGAGCGTCGGCGTGGACTTGGGATCTTCAAGCAGGCCGGGAGTGGACGCGGCAGCGATCGCGAGGGCGGCGAGTGCGCACGCTGCGCTTGCGAGCACGACACGATCGCGCGCTCGATACTCTTGTTGGGGGGTCATGGCTGGGTCATCCCTTTTGCGTTTTTCCATCCATTCGCCGGACGGGTCTTGAATCGCGTTTTCATAAGGAGAAATGGGCAGCGAGGCTGATCGAGTAATCGATGCCCTTGGTGTAGGAGGTCTTGGTCACGTCGTCGCCGATGTACTTGGAGCGATAGACCTCTTGGATCTGCGGATCGGTGAGATTCGTCGCCTGGAATTGCAGCTTGATGTACTTGCCGAGTCCTTGGGCGATGCTCAGGTTCAACGTGTCGTAGCCCAGCGCGTAGACGTTCGGCACGAAGTTGCCCAGCGACTGGCCGGCGCCGGCCACGAGCGTGTCGCCTTGCATCGTGTAGAACAGGCCGACTTGCGTGCCCGTGCTCGGCAGGTCGTACGTCAGGTAGAAGTTGTACAGATGGTCTGGCGCGTTGGTCATGTCGCGCGAACTCATCGGCGCCTGGATTCCCGGCAGGTTGAAACCCGCGGCTTCGTCGTCGGGCAAGGTGACTTCTGAATCGATCAACGTTCCGTTGGCTCCCAGCGCGAAGCCCTCGAGCGGATCCCAGATCTTCCCGAGGCTCTGGCGAACCTCGAGTTCGTAGCCGGTCAGTTCTCCGCTGGGGTAGTTGACCGGTGTCGTGTACGTGAAGGCCGCCAGGCGCTGCACGTATTCGATCGGGTCGCGGATGTCCTTCTTGAACCAAGAGACCGAAACGAGACTTCCGTCGTAGGGCACGTAGTCCGCGCGCAGGTCGTAGTTGTCGAGCGAGCTCATCCCCAGCGTCGGTTCGCCGATGAAGATCGGACCACCGAGGAACTCTTGCTGCAGGATCGGCGTGAGCTCCTTGAAGGTCTGGCGCGCCACCGTCTGGCTGAACGAGCTGCGCAGGGTCACCTCCGGAATCGGCTCGTAATTCAGGCCGATCGAAGGCAGCACGTCGTCCTGTTGGAAGGAAACATCGGCTTCGCCTGGAAGCAGAGTCACCGGCGCGGTGGCGCCCGGTGGAAACCAGGTCGCGTTCGCTTCGGGATCGTTGACGATTCCGATCTCCGTCGACTCGAAGCGCACGCCACCGATCACGTTGACCTGCGACGAAAGCGGCAGGTCGAGCATTCCGTACCAGGCCGAGATGTGCTGGTCGCCCTTGTAATCGACGTCGAACAAGGACTCCGTGATCGGGTGATTCTCGAACGGGAAGCTGGCGCTCCAGAACTGGTCGAAATCGCCTAGGAAAAAGGCTCCGGCGTCGCCGAAGTTGCTGAACGTTTCCTGATTGAAGTCGCGCGTGACCTGATCGTCGAAGAGCCCGGCCTTCAGGTAGCCGCTGTCGCCGCTCCATTGCTCGAAGGGCAGCTTGAGGTTGAGCGAATACTGATTGCTTTCCTCGTCGACCGACTTCCAGATGCGTTGGAAGTTCCCCAGGT
>JAYUOR010000656.1:0-7115 GCA_043760765.1 Planctomycetota bacterium
TCGAGCGCTTCTTCTTCGTCGAGCAACTCGCGACAGACCGCGCAATCGATCACGTGCCGATGCCAGCTCAGCCCGCCGAGGGCGGGTTCCTGATTCGCGAGCAGCGGCCCGCGCAAAAGATCCGCCAATCGCGCGCGGAAATTGCGGCAATCGGGCTTCATGCGAGTTCTTTCTCCAGGAACGGCTTGAGCCGCTCGCGCAGACTTTCGCGTGCGCGGTGGACCAGAGACTTGATCGCTTTCTCGCTGGAACCGAGAACGACGGCGATTTCCGAGAACGACATCTCTTCGTATTTCGCGAGGATCAGCGCCATGCGCTGGGACTCCGGCAGGGACTCGATCGCGGCGCGCACGGCCTCGACCACGTCGCGGGTCTCCATGCGGCGCGCGGGATCGTCATCGGGCGAAGTCGAAGTCTCGCGGGGCGAGGCCTTCTCTTCGCTGAACTCTTCGTCGAGCGAGCGCGGATTTCGGTCGCGCTCGGTGTGATTGACCGCCAGGTTGAAGGCCACGCGGTAGAGGTAGGTCGAAAAGCGCGCGCTCGGCGTGTAGCGCTCGCGCGAGCGCAGGACGCGCAGGAAAACTTCCTGGACCATGTCCTCGCGCTCGGGCACCGCCCCGAGGAAACGCGTGAACAGCGCGTAGACCTGCCCTGAATACGTTTCGACCAGGCGATCGAAGGCGGACTCGGATCCGGCCTGGAAGGCCTTCATCCACTGCACGCCAGGGTCGTCTGCGAAAGGCTCGTCCATATATAGGGGCGTGGGGACTCAAACCCAGGTCCGGGCGCGGGGTTCTGGCCCCATCCGGACGGCTTGCGGGCTTCTTGGGCGGCCGAGAGCCATCCTAGTCCCCTGCGCGTTAGGGTGGGCCCTCGGGCAGCAAGGAGCGCAGCTGCCCCAGGCGCCTTGCGGCGGAGAGGGGCCAGACCACGAAGGTCGCCCGGCCGGCCAGCTCCGTCAGGCGCACCGGACCGAAGACGCGGCTGTCGTCCGAGTCGGCCGAGTTGTCGCCCAGCACGAAGATCTCATCGGGACCGAGCGCGACCGGAGATCCCGTGCCAAGCGCGCCCTTGGCCGTGTAGTAGAGATCGCGGGAGACCACGAGACTCTCGATGCGCAGTCCGAGTTCGGCCACGGCGACACCGACGCGTGGTTGCAGGTGGCGGTAATTCTCGTCGACGACTCCGGGAAGCGGAGTGTTGGTTTCATACGCGCCGAACATCGTCCGGCCACAAACTTCGGCGATCAGGAGGTTGTCGATGTTCTCGAAGGACACCCTGCAGGGCTCGCCCGGCTCGGAGGGGCCGGGCCGATCCAGCGTGGCGATCACGGCCAACTCCGCGGTGCCCGCGCGGCGCAGGATGCGCGCGCGTTCGATGACGCCATCGCGCAGCTCGAGCTCGAGTTCGAATCCGTCGCCCTCCTCGGTCAGGCGCAGCGTGAATTTGCCGCTGTGCTCGAAGACGAAACTGCCTTCGATGCGCAAATCGTTGACCTCGACGCTGCCGGAAATCAACTTGCCGCTCTCGTCGAAGCGATCGTCCCGGGCGCGGCGCTTGAAGTTCAGGTCCTCGCGCCGTCCCTGTGCATCTAGCTTCCAGCCGCCGTGTCCGCGCTCGAGGGCGACGCCCGGGGGCGAGAACGCCGCTTCGATCGGTTCGAGCGCGGAATCGAAAATCGCGACCGGCAAGGGCCGCTTGACCGCGACGCCAAGCCTGTGCCCTTCGATCAACAGATCGCCCGCGGAGATCAGCGCGGACTCACCTGGCAGGGCCCCCCCACGCTTGACCACAGCGCCGGATTCGCGCGCGGCCGCGGCAAAGACCACCACGTCGAAACGTTGCGGAGTGAAATTGCGCTCGTAGCGTACGAAGACAAACTCCGGAGAGCCGCGAATCGTGGGCTCCATCGAAGTGCTTTCGACTCGGTAGATGTCGCCGACGAACGTGCGAGCGACAGCCAGGACGAGCAGCGCGACAAGCAAGACGAGCAGCGTGCCGCGCAGGACTTGGGATTTGGTTCGAGCCACAGGGCGCTGAAGGTCAGCGGCGCGGCAGCATACGAAATTGAGTACGGATACGAAGCCTGGCACGGTTCCCGAGCGCGATTCCGACCCGCAACTCAAGACAGCGCGCCCCGCAGTCGAACTGACGGCGTGGCGTCAGATGCAAATTCCTCGGTACTCCGGCGGTAGCGGCGCAGGGTTTACGTTGCCCACCCAAGAGGCGGAAGCTGCAGCATCGGAGCCCCTCGCGGCGAGCGACGAGGGTCCTAGCCCGGACCGGCGTGGCGCAAACGCGCTCGCGCCGACTCCGCGCAAGCTGATCTCCAGCGCGTCGCTGATCGCGCTCAGCCAGGTCGTGCTTGGCGCGGTCGGCATCGCCAGCTTGCCGATCCTGGCGCGCAATTTCGGGCCGAGCGCCTACAAGGATTTTTCACTGTTCGCGACTTTGCTCGGAGTCATCACCTACCAGGACTTCGCGCGCGCGATCCTGGTGGCTGCACTCTCGCGCAAAGACGCGAGCGCGGCTGAGGTCGCGGCACTTGCGCGCGCGAGCCTGATCTCGATCGTCGTGCTAGCCGCTCTGATCGGCGCAATCATCCTCGCGCCGCGGACCGCGATGGCCCTGGTGATCGCCACTCTCTTCTTCGGACTCGCCTCGCGCGACTTCGCCGCGATGTCGGCCGCCGGACGCGTGGCTTCGGCAAGCGTCATTCGCAACTTCGTCTACGCGTTGGCGTTCGCGCTCACGGCGTTGCTGTCGTCCTTCGCCGTCGATCCCGTCTTGTACACGGGCCCTTTCGTGTTGGCGCAACTCGCCTTGTTCCTGGTCTATCGGCGTTGGGAACGTCGCGAGTTTTCCTTCGGCGCCCGCGACGGCGCTTCGTGGCTCGCACGAGTCTCCGGCTTCGGCACGCTGCGCGCATCGCCTGCATGGCCGCGATTCAAACGCGACATGATCGACCTCTTGGCGTTCAACGTGATGGTCAGCTTGCTGGTCAGCATCGACCGACTTCTACTGGCGCGTTTCGCCGGCGACGCGGTCGCCGGGGGCTACAACGCGCAGAGCGACCTGGCCGTCAAGCTCAACATCCTGTCCAGTGCGCTCAGCGGCATACTCTTGCCGATCCTCGCGCGCACGGCCGTGATCGAGGGCGAAGACGAAGCCGCGCGACGCTTCGTGCGCACTGCGAGCTGGTCGGTGCCGGCGGCTTTCCTTGGAATCGGCGTGTTGATCTTTTTTCACCGTCCGCTGGTCGAGCTCGCGCTCGGCGCCGAATTCGCTTCGCAGGCGCAGTGTTGCGCGTGGCTCCTGTGCGGTGTCTTCATTCAGTTCTTCGGCTTCCTGATCACACCCTGGCAACGCGCCCGCGGCGACTTCACGACCCAGCGGCGCGTGTACTCGCGCACGGCAGTGATCACGCTCGCCTGTGCCGCGGTCCTGATCCCGCACTTCGGCGCGGGCGGCGCAGCGGCTACGTTCCTGATTGCACGTTCGGCCGAGGCACAATTGCTCGCCATCGAAGCTTCGCGCCTTCCGACCGCGATCCTGCCTCGTTGGAAGCCGATGCTCGCATTCGCGATGTGTGCGGCATTGCTCGTACTCGCCGCACTAGTGACCTAGCGAGAGCAGCTACGCCAATTTCTCAGCGCGCCTGCATACCCGACCGCGGATCGATCGGGTAAATTGCCGGGCATGACTCTGTCTCCTGGTGAATACCTCGGCCGCTACGAGATCCAGGCACTGCTGGGAGCCGGCAGCATGGGCGAGGTCTACCGCGCCACGGACAGGCGCCTGGGACGCGATGTGGCGATCAAGGTTTTGCTGCAGGAATTTTCCGGTGATCCAGAACGGCTTGGCCGTTTCCAGCGCGAAGCACGCGCCGCGTCCTCGTTCAACCATCCGAACATTGTCTCGGTACTCGACGTAGGAGAACACAACGCGTCGCCCTATCTGGTCACCGAACTGCTCGAGGGCGAACCGTTGAGCCAGCGTTGCGCACGAGGCCCGATTCCCCTCGAAGCCGCGCTAGAGATTGGCTTGCAGATCGCGCGCGGTCTCGCCGCGGCCCACGGCAAGGGCATCGTGCACCGCGACATCAAGCCGGAGAACGTCTTCATTCTCTCTGACGGACGGATCAAGATCCTCGACTTCGGGCTCGCCAAACTGCTCGACCCGGGCGGCGCCGTGAGCGGCGCCGAGACTGAAGCCGATCCGATCGTCACAACCGCAGGTGTCGCGCTCGGTACGGTCGACTACATGTCGCCGGAGCAGATGCGCGGGCTGCCCGCGGACCATCGCACGGATATCTTTTCGTTTGGTGCGCTGTTGCACGAGATGCTGACCGCTAGTCCGCCGTTCCGCCGCGCATCGCTGACTGACACGTTCGCAGCAATTCTCGACGACGATCCGCCGTCGCTCGCGAAATGCGGCGTGAAAGCGCCGACTTCGGTACAAAAACTTCTGCTGCGTTGTCTGGAGAAGAAACTGGAAGCGCGCATCCAGTCGGTGCCCGAACTGCTGGTCGCACTGGAGGGCATAACTGCCGCGAAAAGTTCGTCGCAGCAGGGCTCCACGTCTGGAACATCGCCGATTGCAGGTTTCTTCGGGCGGCTTTTCGGGCGCGGTAACTAGCTCGCGCTAGCTGCCCAGCACGCGATCGACGATCACGATCTTCTGCCAGATGTTGCGCACGAGTGCGTGCGCGAGTTCTTCGACTTCTTGAACCACGGCCAGCGTCGCGCTGTCGTCGAATTTCTGCGCGTGCAGGGCGGCGAGCTTGCTGATCAGGGTCAGCATGTCCCCGCAGTGGTCGAGATAACGCGCCAGTTCGCTCGCGGGAAGCGCGGGTCCCGCGGCTGGATCGAGCCATTCGCCGGCCACACGCTCGGGATCTTTCTTCAACTGATGCATGTCGACGATGTGCGCGAGCGAGCGCAGCGTGTGCAGCGATTTGAGCGCGCGAGCGCGCTTCACGCGCTTCTCGATCATCAACAGGAAGAACAGGCCGAGCCCGAGGAAAACGAGATTGTTCACACCCGCTTCGATTCCCTGCAGCAGCTCGGCAATCGAACTCACCTGCAGTTTGACGTGGATCTGCACCAACACACTCACCAGCGCTGCAAGCAGGGCGACAATACCTACAGCAACCACGGTCCGCGCCCAGATCAGCGGCCGAGATAGCCATGCGGCGAGGCTCTCGACTTCGCGCGAAACCGCGAGCAATTCGGTGCAGACGGCGCTCAGGCTCGATCCAGAAAATCCCGCTTCGATGCGCACGCTGAGCGCTCCGACTGTAGACACGATCGCCACGGGCGAAAGGCTGCGGTACGAGGGCTTCGAGCGTTCGGGCACGCTGCGCAGGCTAGCGCGCAAGTGCCGTGAGTGCCACGGCGAGATCGGCGATCAGGTCGTCGGGGCACTCGATGCCCACGGAGATGCGCACGAGATCGTCCGGCAAGGCGTGTGCACTGCGCACGCCGGCGGGAATGCTCTTGTGCGACATCCAGCAGGGCAGACTGACCTGCGAGGTGACGCTGCCGAAGCTGACCGAGATCGTGAAGAGCTTCAAGGCTTCGACGATGCGTTTGGAGGCGAGCGCGTCGCCGGTTTCAAAACTGAGCACCGATCCCGCGCCGCGGGCCTGTGAGAAGTGCAGCTCGCGGCCGGGATGATTCTCGAGCCCGGCGTAGTGCACGCGGGTCACGCGCGGGTGGGCTGCGAGGAAGTCCGCGATCTGCGCCGCATTCTTCTGCGCACGCTCGAGCCTGACGCCAAGCGTCTTCATGCCGCGCAGCAAGAGCCAGCAATCGAACGGCGCAAGCGCGTTGCCTTCGGCGTTCTGGAGAAATGCGAAGCGCTTCGAGAGTTCCTCGTCGCGAACGACGAGCGCTCCGGCCATCACGTCGCCGTGCCCGCACAGATGCTTCGTGGCCGAGTGCACGACAACGTCGGCGCCGAGCTCCAACGGCTTCTGCAACCACGGCGAGAGCTGCGAATTGTCTACGGCCAGAAGTGCGTCGTGCCCGTGTGCAATCTTTGACAGCGCACGGATGTCGGCGATGTGCGCCAGCGGATTGGTCGGCGTTTCAATGAGCAAGAGACGCGTTTGCTTCGTGATCGCGCGAGCCACGAGAGCGAGATCGGTGACGTCGACGTACGTTGTCTTGATGCCAAGGCGCGGCGCGACCTCTTCGAGCAACCGGTACGTGCCGCCGTACAGATCGTCGCCGGCGAGAATTTCCCCACCGGCGGGCACGACCCGCGTCAAGGTCGAGAGCGCCGCCATGCCGCTCGCAGGCGCGAACGCCCGCTCGCCGCTCTCGAGTTGCGCCAGCTGTGTCTCCAGCACTGCACGCGTCGGATTTCCGCTGCGCGTGTAGTCGTAGGCCCCGAACTCGGTCGCGGATTCCTGCGCGAAGGTCGCGGTCTGATAGATCGGCGTCGAGTTCGCGCGCCACGGATCGCCGGGACTCGGATCGAAGCGTACCAGTTGAGTGAAGGGATTCATCGTAGTGCCCCCTGGTGAGCCGCCACGATCTCGGGGGAGAGTGTCCGACGAGTGGATTCGCCCGCGCGCAGACGCGACAGATCCAGCAGGTCGCCCACGACCGACTGCGTCGTCGGCCAACGGCCTGCGCCTTTGCCGCGCAGGACGAAACGATCGCCTTCCTCAGTGTGAATCAGCACGGCATTCTGCTCGGCCAAAGTTCGAGCGAGCGGATGATCGCGATGTAGCTCTAGCGGCGACAGTTGCAATTCGAGCCCCGCCTGCGTGCGCCGGCACGTCGCAACGAGCCTGACGACTTGCCCGGCGAGCGAGGCCGCGCGGATCTCGTTCGGCTCTGATAAAACACGAGATAGTTTGCTGGCAATTGTAAAAAACAGTCCAAAAGACTCTTTAAAATATGAGGCGTTAAGTACTCTTTTTTTTGAAGCAGTTTATTCCGATAAGAAAAAGGCAAAAAGCTATTATGAAACCATTTTTGCGATAGCCAACAAAAAAAAAGCCTCATTTGGTTATGCAAAAGCATACAACTTAAAAGGAATTGCTTTTGACGAAGAAGGTGAGTTAGACAGCGCCAGATATTGTTACTACAAATCCTTAGTAT
>JAYUOR010000657.1:0-2778 GCA_043760765.1 Planctomycetota bacterium
GTTCGCTCCAGCTCAATCCTAGCCGCGGCGGGGCACCCAAGGACATCGAGTCTCTGGCGTTCCTCGCCTTGCAGAGGTCAGCGACGGCAGGGATGGGGCCTTACTGCACGCTCTCGCCAGGTAAGGCGGGCGACAGGACAAGGACGATCGGCCGACCATACGGCCGCCAGGCGATCGGATCCCCGGCCGACACTGATCCTGTAGACAGACTCGCGCACGGCCCGGCAATGTGCCGCGTGTGAGGCCAAGGCCGGGAATTCAATCGATGCGTTTCGCGCGCGTCTGCCAGCCGCGCTCGACCAGCAGGAAGGAACTGGCGCGTTTGCCGCCGGCCTCGAAGTGCACGGCGAGGTCGTGGTCCTGCTCGGCGATGAATTCGCCGTCGCCCTGCTGCAGAAGTGTCAAGGGCTCACGACGCAACAGCACGAGCACGAGGTGTTTGTCCTGCTGCAGGAGCTGCACGCGATCGCAACCGATCAGGTATTCACCGCAGTAGCGCTCGGCTTGCGACTGCTCCAAGGGGATGTCGCGAATCTGCGGCGCGGACACGGAATAGACCGCGCGCGCGAGACTGCGCTCCAGCACTTCCACTTCGAGCGGCTTGCCGTCGGATTGGCCCGAGGCGATCACGGCGATCGTCATCTCGAACGCGGGGTAGTAAGCAACTTGAAGTCGCGCTCCGCCGCCATTGCCGCCGAAGGCCAAGCGCTCATGGCCGGCCAGCTGCGCCAGATCCAATCCATGACCGAACCGCGTGCGACACCCATCGCCGAGCAGGTCTCCCGTGGTCATGGCGACCCAGGAACGCTCCGAGGTCAGCTTGCGCGCCGACAGCGCGTGCATGAATCCGGCCAAGTCCGCGGCACAACCGCAAATTTCGCGCTCGCCCAGAGCAGTGGCCAGACCGGGCACCGACGATCTCTTCGCGCAGAGGCCAACGCCGCTCGCTCCGCAGCGCGCGAAGATCTCCTGCTCGGCGAGATCGATGACCGACCCGTGCGTGACGCGCTGCAGCAACATGCCGAGCGCGAACGTGTCTCCCGTGGAAGGCTGGAAGCACGTCCCTGGTTCCGCGAGCGTACCCAGGGCAGCCAGGCGCGTCAGGCGTTCCGCGGGCTTGGCCGCGTCGAACTCTTGCCAGTCATGCAGCGCGGCCGTGTGCGTGAGCAACTGGTGCGCCGTGATCTTGCCGAGCGTCGGGCCCAGCTCGGGGAGAACTTTCCCCACGCGGGCCTCGAGATCGAGTTCGCCCTGGTCGTAGAGCTGCATCGCGAGTCCCGCGAAAACCGCGTGCAGACCGCCGTCGAGCGAAGCTTCGAACGCAGTCGACTTGTCCGAGCCCAGCGTCAGCGAGACAAACGTCTCGTCGCGCAGCATGACCACCACATATAGCCTGCGCGCGTCGGCAGCTTCGAACGCGACTTTCGCGATCTGCGTGAGATCGCGGGCCAGGTCCGGACGATCTTGTGTCGATTGCGGAAACACCACCGCCGCGGCGCAGAGCGCCAGCATCGCCTTGAACACGGGAGTTCCTCCTGTATGTAGGAACGATAAGCCGCAGACCAGCGCTCATGCATACGCCGTAAGGGGCATGAAACGCCCGCAGAGTGCGGGCGCGGCGGACGGCGGCGGCTTTGCGAATGGCGCCGCCGATCCTCGCGGTTCAGCTACGCGAAAAGCTCCCGCGCCAAGGCCATGACACAGGCAATCTGCCGCTCCAGATCGATGACCTCCAAGGGCGGGACATGCAGAAAAATCGCGCGCGCGCCGAGTTCTTGCGCGCGGGCCAGCAAGTGCAGATAGGTGCGCTCGCAAACATAGCGGCCGGCGTCGTCGGAGATGCGCACTTCGCCCGCTCCCGCGGCGCGCATGACTTCCGCAAGGCGCTCGAGGTTGTAGTCGGTCGCTCGCTCAGGCCCAAGGTCGATGCCCGCGCCGGTGTCGCCATCGTTGTCCAAACGCGTCGCGTCAAAAATGCCACGCGCGCGCCGCTCCAAGCGAAAGCAGTTGCCGTTGCCCCAGACTCCGATTCCAAGGATCACGTCGGGCTGCCGAGCCAGCGCCGCGAGCGCTTCTTCGATCGCTGCAGCGACGGCATGAAAAGCCACGGGCAGTTCCGCCGCCGTGACTTCGATCCCCGCGCCAAGACCGCGCTCTTCCAAGGCGCGCGCGATTTCGCGGCTTGGATTGCGCTCCACTCCGGGGAAGGGCCCGAAGCCCGTCAAGAACAAGCGGCTGCGGCTCATCGCGAGGCAAGATGATAGCCGGTCAATCGACGACGGGCGCGACCCGACGACCCCCGTCGGCCCATCGCCGATCCCCTTGTGAAGACCAACAAGAACTGCTCCCAGCGCCTGTGGCAGTTCAGCAGGCGAGCCATCGAGCGCCCTGGTCCGCCCCGCGAAGGGAACTCACAGCCAAAGGCCAAGACCGGATGATTGGGCGGCTCGGCTTCACCTGTTCGTATCCATTTCCCCTGGGTTCGCACGTGCACGATTCGCGTGCGTGAGCAGGCCTGGGACTGGAGTGCCCGACTACGCCAGTGGCGACAGGCTTGTTTCGGGCGGGTCATCGATGAACAGCTGTATGTACGGCTCGTACCGGAAACGCCGGTTGCGCGCGTAGCCGGTCACCTCCTTGAGAATGCCAAGCTTCGCCAAGCGTGCGACCACGTTGTTGGCTGCCGGGAATGTGGTCCCGAGGGTTGCTTGAACATCGCTCACCGAGAGGATCGGCTTGTCGAACAGCGACTCCAGCACCCTGTGGCCATTGCCCGCC
>JAYUOR010000658.1:0-2776 GCA_043760765.1 Planctomycetota bacterium
GTCCGCGGTGTAGCGCGTGATCCGCCCGATCGTGTCGTGGTAGTACGTGTTCGCCAGCGGGTCGTACGAACCCGTGCCGAAGTACTGGAGGTGGTGGTAGTCGACCACGTACATCAAATAGATGTAGCCGTTGATGAGGAACTCGGGATCCAGCGCCAGGCCGAGCATTCCGTAGTCGCGCCAGTCGCCGACCTCCTCCGAGATGTCGATCAAGGGCGCCGCCGCCTTGACGCCGTTCTCGACGTTCCAGACCTGCCCGCGCTTCTCCCACACGTACAACTCGGCGTTGTCGTCGAAGCACAGCCCGACCGGCTGTTGCCAACCAGCGCCAACGGGGACCTCGACCACGCCCGGGGGCCAAGCGAGCGCACAAAGTGCAGCGGCGACGAGGGCTGAGAGCGAGATGGCGAAACGGCGGGGACGTTGGAACATGGTGGGGGCGGCGAACACGCTGGGCGGACGAGAGGACAGCAGCATGAATCCTACGAGCTGGTCGATGATTTGCAGTCTCTAACCGCCATAACCCCCGCGCCGGCGGCGTGGCGCGGTCGCAGCGCGAGGATGGATGCGCCCGCAGAGGGGGGAATGCGGCGACCTATCGACTGCTCGCAAACCAAGGGCGCTCACGCGGCGCTGGTGCAGTCCGACGGTGTCGTGCTCGCCGTTGTGGTCGTGCGAGGCCCTGGCACGATCAAGTCACGATAGTGCGCCGCCGGGGCGAGGACTCCGTGACAAGTGTGCTGAGGAACGCGCGGCCGAGGCACAAGCGCGACCAGCCGCTCGAAAAAAAGTCAGCGGATCAAACGAGACTGCCGAGGTGCCGTCGCTCCAATGCCTTCCCAGGCCGTAGATCACGCGACCCTCGCTGGCGAGCGAAAGCCTGGTTGTGGCGATGGCGGGGCGCGCGACATAGCGGCAGAGATGCTCGAGGCGCTCACGCTGGCCTGCAGGCACGAGCAAGCTCCGGGTCGGTCAACCGCCCGCGCGCACGCCGGCTTCGTAGTGGCCGCTGCGCGCGGGATCCAGGTCGCGACTGGCGAGCCAGAATTTCCAGTCAACCTGTTTGTGAGCGTCGAGCGGTTATTTGAGACTCATGCGTCGGCGCGCAGTTGATCGTCGAGGACGGCGACGGCAAGCTCGACCTCTTGACGAGCAACAAGCATGGCATGTTTGTGCGCTTCCAGCGCTGCCTGTGACGCGAGGCTCGGACCAGCCGCCGTTCTTGCAGCAGTGGTGGAAGTGGCCGTAGCCCTCAGTTCCGTCGCGCGACCACCGCGTAGCCCAGCGAATACGTCGTGTCGTTCGAGAACGCCGCCATCCAACGAGTGGAGAGATTGATCAGCGCGATACAAGGCAGAAGCAGAAGCGCGCGCCAGCGGCAGACTCGAACACTGCCGTCGTGCAGCCGAGCTTTGGTTCCGAACGCGCGCAGAAGATGTTGAGCATGCAGCGCGCCGACAGCGGCGGCAAAATTTCCGCGCGGCTCGAGCAGCTCGACTTCGAATCCGTGGCGCTCGATCAGCGCGCGAATGCCGATCGCGGTGAAGCGCTGATAGTCATACGGCAACTGGTGCATCGGCGCCGCGAAAGGCACGCTGACGAGCAGCTTTCCGCCCGGCCTGAGAACGCGCACGAACTCGCGCATCAAGAGCTCCGGCTGGGGCACGTGCTCCAACACCTCCAGCGCGAGCAGCGTGTCGAAACTGCCGTCGCGAAACGGAAGCGCACCGCCGTCGCCCCAAAGGTCGATGATGCCGTGGACGCGCTCGAGCATGTTCCAGATGCCGGGACTCAAGTTGTCCGCCATCGGCGGATATTCGAGCCCGATGTAGCGCGAAACGCGCTTCATGAAGAGCTCGCCGTGCGGTCTCTCTCCGACGCCCACGTCGAGCAGTCGGCCCGCGGCGTGCGGCGCGAGCATCGCAACGGAACGTTTCAACCAGTAGAGGTCGGTCCAGTACGGGCTGAGCGGAGTGTGCTTGATCCAGGCGTTGAGCCGCGCCGCCCACTTCGACCGCGCGCGCACGACCCCGCCCGGCGAAGCTGGCGTGGGAAGGCGACAGCGCTTCACGCCGTCATGCGGATCGATCGACCGAGGCGCAGTCGCGAGCTTTGGTCCCCGGACGGCGGCGTTTTCGAGAGCTGCCCTATTCACAGGGGACTGTTAACCCGGCGGCGCGCAGCGCAACGAGTTCTTGGCGAGATTCGCGGATCTGGCGCGGAATTCGATCGATTCGACGCACGGTCCGACGCCGATTGCAAATCCGTCATTCCGCGCTTCGATCCCGGGTGCCGCCTCCAATTGCAACAGCGTCCAAGCGGACGCACGTGCTTGCTTGTGCAAGGCCTTGCAGCTCGCCACTCATGGTTGCCTCCGCGCTGGCCTGCGGGTGCGTGGCCGACAAGCGAATGCATGGTCTTGGCTTACGACTGCTGGGGATTCTGCTCGGCGGGACACGAGCGCTGCACGCAGGTCAGAAGCTAGACCGGCGCCGGACGATAGACCTCCACGCGCTCGGGATCGCGTCGCAGCCTCGTGCGCCGATCGGTCCGGGAAGCCATCCCTGATGCACGGCTGATCGAGAGTGCCGGCGGATGCGCGGGATCTGGGGAAGAAGGCCCGAGCCAACCGAGAAGGCTCTGTCGCCTGCCAATGCGGCCTAGAGCAGGATTTCCCGCACCACGCGCGCTTCTTCCACGCCCGTCAACTTCGAGTTGAGGCCGCGGAAGGGGTACGTGAGCCGCGTGTGATCAATGCCAACGCAGTGCAGGATCG
>JAYUOR010000659.1:0-7103 GCA_043760765.1 Planctomycetota bacterium
TGCAGGTTCCGGTCAGGGGATTGACGGTGTAGAGATAGCGCAGGAAGGACTCGATGCCGTAGAGCTGCCCGTTGATCCAGATCAGGTCGCTGGGCCAGCCAAAGAGCTGCCCCGTGGTGCTGAGCAAGGTCGGCGAAGATGTGATTCCGGTCAGGTCGGAATACATCACGATCTTGTTCTCGGTCGCGTTGTTGCCGTCCGCGGTCCACCAACTGAGGATCGAGCGATTGTTCAGGGCCCCGTTGAGTTGGACCGCCGCCGGATACTGCACGCTCTGGTCCGGCCCGGCATCGGGAGCGACCTGGGGAAGCGGGCTGGCAAACAGGGCGGCGGGCGCGGAGCAGATCAGCGCGAGGGCAAGGGCTCGAGGGTGCATCAGCATGGAGTTAGGAGGGACTCGGCTCGATCGTGTGGACGGGAATCTCCAATTGGAGTTGGACACGTGAACGGAAGGATAGGTTCCCTCCGCCACGGCGAACTCTGCATTCTTGAGGCAACTATCCGCCGTCCACGATGCTGAAAACCTACCCGGTCCTGGATGAGCGGGCCGTCGACTCCCCAGAATCAGCCCCCGACTGGCCAATACCGCCAGATCCGCCCACCCGTATCAGCCCCCCCTGCTCGCCCATGCCGATCCCCCAGCGCGTCACTCTCGCACTCTCAGCCATCTCCATGCTCGGCGCCGGTTGGGCGCTCCTGCCGGCGCAGGATCCGGCCGCGGAGATCGTGGTCCATCCCGTCGCCGGAGGAATCAGCCTGCTCGAAGGTCAGGGCGGAAACATTGGCGTCTGCGCCGGGCCCGATGGAATCCTGATGATCGACGACCAGTTCGCGCCCGCGGCACCGAAGATCCAAGCCGCTCTTGCAGGACTGTCGAAGGAGCCTCTGCGCTTCGTGGTCAACACGCATTGTCACGGGGACCACACCGGCGGCAATCAAACTTTTGGGGCGCTCGCACCGATCTTCGCGCACACGAACGTGCGCGAGCGCATGTCCAAGCCGACGACGCGGCCCGGGGCCGAAAAGGCGGCCGCGCCGGCGGGCGCCCTTCCGGTGGTGACCTTCGACGATCGCATCCGTTTCCATTTCAACGGCGAAGACATCGAGGTCAGGCACGTGGCCCCCTCGCACACCGACGGCGACAGCATCGTCTGGTTCCACAAGTCCAACGTGGTGCACATGGGTGACACGTTCTTCAACGGACTCTTCCCGTTCGTCGATCTCGATTCCGGCGGCAGCTTGCGCGGTTTGACCAAGGACATTGAGAGCCTGCTCGCGGAGCTGCCGAAGGATGTGCACCTGATCCCCGGCCACGGGCCGCAGGCGACGATCAAGGACCTCGAGCGCTACCATGCCATGCTGGTCGATACGCAGAAGCTCGTCGCAGGCGCATTGTCGGCGGGCAAGGGCGCTGCGGCGATGAAGCAGGAGAAGCTGCTCGCAAAGTACGCGAGCTGGAGTTGGGCGTTCATCAACGCCGACACGTTCATCGACATCCTCGTGCGCGACGCGCAGGCGAAGTAGTCAGCGAATGCGCAGGTTGCGGAAGCGCACTTGGTCGCCGTGATCCTGAAGCACGATGTGGCCGGTTTTGTTCAGGCCGTATTGCGGCATTTTCGCGAACTTCGATCCGGCGACCTTGGCCTTCCACTCCTCCGTCCACAACTCGTACGCGCATTGCAGATGACCGTTGAGCCAGTGCTCGACGTGGCTTCCCTTCACGACAAGTCGGACTCGATTCCATTGCCCGGGCGGATAGGTGGCATCGAAGGGCGGCGCGTCGAGCGCGTAGTTGGAACCGGCTGAAGTCAGCGGATTCTTACCGTCCGCGTGCGCGAGGTTGTCGAGGATCTGCAGTTCCGGCCCGGTCTCGTAGGGCGCGTCGTGATCCTCGCTCGCGTGAAACATGATGCCGCTGTTGCCGCCGGGCGAAATCTGCCATTCGAGTTCGAGCTCGAAGTCGCTGAACTCTTCGATCGTCGCAAGATCAGCGCCGCCGGCGCCGCGCTCGAGCACGCCGTTCGCCGCGCGCCAGCCGGCCGGCGGTCCGGGTTGTTTCCAGCCGCGCCAGCCTGAAAGAGTCGAACCGTCGAAGAGCGAACGCCAGCCCTGCGCGAGTTGGTCGGCGCCAAGCGGCGCTGGAGCGAATGGCTGCTCTGGCAACGGCTGACCGCGAACTCCCAGCGGAATTCGATTCAACGTGTACCAGCCTTCAGTCGACCAGGGCGCGTTGCCGCGTTCGTCATGAAACGGACCCGCGAGGCGCACATGGACGACGTGGCCTTCCTTGCAGCCTTCGACCTCGAGGAACACGCTGCGCCGATCTGCCGAGACATTGGCGCTCTTCACGGGCAAGCGCTCGAGGTCGAGTTTCGGTCCACCGTACTGCTCGGTCGGGCGATACCACCACTGCTGCAATTCATAACTCGTCGGATCGCCGCCGACTCCGGCTTCGAGCGGTTCTGTGAACACGATCTCGAAGCCATTTTCCAACGCGCGCATCGCGAGCATCTCGAAGCAACTCGCTCCCGTGTAGGAAAGCCGCTCGAGCCCGAAGTTCTGCTTCTTCGCCTGGCCCCAGTTGCCCGTCGAGCCGATGCCGCCGACGTACATGGCACCATCCGGGCCGAAGCGCAGCCGGTTGACGCCGGCTTCGAGTCCCTGGCTGAAGCGGAAGACCGCGCCTTGCCAGACGCCGTCGACGACTTCGAGCGCGGCGCGCTGCACGCCTCCGTGCGTGACATCGCCGAAGACCAGTTGACCCGAGTACGGCCCGTGACCCGCCGGGATCAGCGCCGGTTCGCTGGGGCTGTTGCCGATTTCATCCTGCGGCAGCCAGAGCACGGGTGGCGTGACCGCCAGTCCCGCGGCTTCGTCCAGCAACACGGCGCGCGAACCATAGAACGCACCGGGCTCGAAGTGCAGCAACTTCGAGGACGGCAACCAGTCGCCCTGATTGTCCAGGATGAAGATCTCGCCGCCGGCGCCCAGGCCGATGCCGTTGGGGGTGCGCAACCCGTGGGCCACGATCTCGTACAAGCCGTCGCGCGCATCGATCTTGAGCACGCTGCCGCGGCCGGGAACCTGCGGCCGCTTGCTCGCCCCGCCGGGCAAGATCGCGACAGCCAGGTTGGCGTAGAAGAAACCGTCCTTCTCGACCAGTCCGAAAGCGAACTCGTGGAAGTTGGCGCTGACGTCCCAGCCCGAGGCGACGCAACGGTATTCGTCGATGATCTCATCGCCGTCGATGTCGATCAGTTCTGTCAGCTCCTGCTTCTGCAGCACGAAGATGCGCCCGCCGACCACGCAGAGTCCCAGCGGCTCGGCCAGGCCCGCGGCAATACGCTTGAGCGTGATCTTCGAACGATCGTCGCCGGCGGTATTGGAGAGAACGTAGACCGCCCCGATCGAATCCCAGGTGCAGACCAGCATCCGGCCGTCGGGCAGCCAATCGATGCCGCCGACCTTGGGCTCGAAGTGTTCGGGCCGCACGCAGGTGACGCGATAGGACGGATGCACGCCTTCGATGTCGCGGCCGTCGCCTGGAGCGCCGCGCACGAGCGCGCGCACGGCACGTTTTTCTCCGGGCGCGGTCAAGCGCACGATGCCCGTCTTCGTCGCGAGCATAGGCTCCTTCAAGAGTTCGAATTCCGGCGACGACGGCCGGCGCCATTCCAATCGCAACTGCGCGCCGCCGCCGGCCTCGAATTGGCGCACTTCGATCGCGTGCCAGCCGCTCGCAAGTTCCACGTCGCCTTGCTTGGCGGTGAACGAGTGCAGTCCGTCGTGATCGAGCACTTTGCGGCCGTCGATCCACAGCGCGCTGCCGTCGTCGCTCGAAAGCCGCAGCGCGTACACGCCGTCCTCGGGTGCAAGCAAAGCACCGCTGAGAAACGAGATGTAGTTCGAGTCCAGACCGAAATCCTGCCGCGCTTCACCGAGGTCCACGGCGCTGACCACACGCGAAACGTTGGGCGTCTGACCGGGCATCAGCTCGACCAATTCAAAGAGCGCGCCATCGATCTGGAAGACGCGCAGCCACAAGCCGTTCTCCCAGAGCGAACTGCGTTCTTCCGGCGTGATCTTGAGCGTGGAGGCCATTGCCGAAGAAGCAGGCGCGGACATCGCCGGCGGAATGGGCGCGCGTGGCGCTGCAACGCCTGCGGCCGCGGGATCGGCGGGCGCTGCACCGGGAACCGCGGGCTTCTCCCCTACGGGCGCCTCGCCGCTGCGCTCCGTCGCCGAGCGGCAAGCAAAGCCGAGCCAACAGACCAGAATCGAACTGACGACGCGACGCATCATCACTTCGCCTTGGATTCAGGGAGCGGGCGAAAGAACAGCATGACTTCGTTGCGCGGAGTCGTCGATTCCAGCGGCACCCGCCCCTCCACGTGCCGGCCCTTGCTGCCGTCCGCAAGCTTTGTCTCGCTGTCCGTGACTCCCGTCAGACGTTCCATGAGATAGCCGACGCAGTCGGACTTGATCGCGACGGACACGATCGCTCCATCGGGAATTCCGCTCGCGGTGAACGTGCGCCGCAGTCCGACAAGTCCCTTCGTCAGCCAAGGTGCCTGCGAGGTTGGATCTTCAAAGAGCTTCTCAGGGCGCACGAATTCGGGCGTCTCCTCGACGTGCACCAGCGAGCCGTCGGGCAACACGAGGTCGTAGCGCAGATGCACTTGGCCCTTGGCGAGCAGGTAGCCACGCCAGCGCGCGCGAACATCGACGGACTTGCCGTCCTTCGCGGTCAAGCTCCAGGCCGCTTGATCCGTGCCCTCGAGGTACGCGGCACCCTCGCTCGTCGGCTGCGGGCCGTGCACGGTCGTGTACACCGCGCCGTCGAAATGCACGCCACCTTTCCAGGCCTTGTAGAGGTTGCAACCGCTCGCGTCGTACGCGATCCACATCTCATTGGACAGCGCGACGGTCAGCATGCGCGCACGCTGGTCGAGCACCGAACGGAAAACCCACGGATCGCGCGGCCGCTGCGGCGGTGTTTGGACCGGCGCGGCGATCAGGCAGAGTGAAATGGCCAACAGGCAACGCATGAGTTCGTTCCGCTCAGCCCGGCTTCGCCACGCGCGCAGCGGAGCGAGCCGGATAGAAGAACAAGAGCAGCCCAAGGCAGGCCAGCGACGCGTACAACGGCGCAGAGAACAGTTTGCGATAGTCCATCGAGCCCGAGGCGCTGGCCCACTTGGCCACCACGCTGGTGGCGACCCAGCTGCCGACGATGATGCCCACTCCGATGATCACCAGGTTGAACAAATTCTGGGCGCTGGCGCGCACGTCGGCGCTGGTCTCCTCATCGACGACCATGAACGCCACGAAGATGAAGCAACCAAAGCACAGTCCGTGCAGAGCGACGCCGAGCAGCACGAGCAGCTGCGAGTCCGCGTAGGCGAAGATCGCCATGCGCAGGGCGTAGGCTGCAATTCCCGTGGCCAGCAGCGTCTTGCGCGAGACTTTTTTCGCGACGAGCGGGATCACGGCGAGCACGGCGAGCTCCGACATCTGTCCGATCGTCATCAGGCCCCCGCCACCGACGCCGAAAATCTTGTTGATGGCGTTGGCCGTGTCGCGGCCGTACTTGGAGAGGAACTCGGACGTGAACACGAAATAGAACTGGTGAATGCAACTGATCGGCACCGCCAGCAGAAACAGCGTGATCAACGGCTGGCGCTTGACCTCACCGAGAGCTTCGCCGATGGCGCTGGAGTGCTGCGCATTCTTTGCGGGTGGCGTATGCGGCAACGTAAAGCAATACACACCCATCGGTATGCCGAGCAGAGCGCTCAGGCGGAAGGCGTCCGCGCGGCCTGCATTCTGAGCGGCCTCAACGAGTTCAGCCGACACGGGTGTGTGCTTGAACAGCAGCCACTGCCCCACGGCAATTCCGGCGACGATCCAACCCAACGTGCCCCACAAACGCACCTTGCCGAAATCGCGGTCGCGGTCGGCCAGATGGTGGAAAGACAACGAGTTGGTCAGCGCCAGCGTCGGCGCGTAGACCATCCCGTACAAGGCCGACAGGATCAGAAACGTCTGGTAGTCATCGACGCCGGAAAGAGTCCAAACAAGTCCCGCACCGATCAAGTGACTGATCCCGAGGAACTTCTCGGTCGCGAAGTAACGATCCGCGACCTGCCCGGCAACGAACGGTCCTATGACCGCTCCGGCCGCGCCGGCGGCGAGAACGAAGCCGCATTGCTCGAGCGTGAAATGGCGGTGGCCGAGCAGGAACGGATAGAGGATGGGCAGCCACGCTCCCCAGATCGCGTACTGGAAGAACATCATCACCGAGAGTCGCAGCTTGAGAGCCGCGGGCGGGACGCGCACGGGGACGTTCGCAGGCAAAGTCATGGGCTATATCTTTGGCTGATTGGGAGGGCCGGAACTGCGCAACGCGCGGATCACTTTTCGAAGGCCGAGTCGAAGGCGCGCGCGGACGACTTGAAGTCCAGCGCGCGCACGAAATCGACGGCTTCTTCCGCGCCGTGTTCGCGATCCATGGCGCCGTCTTCCCACTCGACGGTCAGCGGGCCGTTGTAAAGCGAGCGATTCAATTGGCGAATGATCGCTTCGAAGTCGACGCGGCCGCGGCCGGGTGAACGGAAATCCCAGAAGCGGCCCTCGCTGCCGAAGTCGCTGTGCCCGCCGAAGACACCTGCGGCCGTCGGAGTATCCGACCACCACACGTCCTTCACGTGCACGTTCCAGATACGCGCGGAAAACTCGCGCAGGAAGGCGACGTAGTCGACGCCCTGATAGCCGAAGTGCGACGGATCGAAATTGAATCCGAACGCCGCGTGATCTTTGAGCGCGGCGAGTGCGCGGCGCGTCGAGACGATGTCGAAAGCAATCTCGGTCGGGTGCACTTCGAGTGCGAAGGAAACGCCTTGTTTCTCGAACACGTCGAGGATTGGGCCCCAGCGCTTGGCAAAGTCCGCGTAGCCGCGATCAATCGAGCCGGGGCGATTGGGCGGGAAGGAATACAAGAGCGGCCAGATGCTCGAACCCGTGAACCCCGTGACCACGGTCTTGCCCGTGGCCGCGAGCCGCGCCTTGACCTCCTTGGGTGCCGCATCGAAGAAGCGCCGCGT
>JAYUOR010000660.1:0-2775 GCA_043760765.1 Planctomycetota bacterium
GCCGGCGCTGCCGCCGTACTGGAGCCAGATCAACGCCGACACGATCTGCTCCGACATCCTCGACTACCTGCAGCGCGACGCCTACTTCACGGGCCTGAAACTCGGGATCGATCCGCGCGTACTGTCGTACTTCCGGGTCGATCGCGCGACGGGGAATTTGTATGTCGATCTCGCCAAGCACGGCCTGCTGCGCGAGGACATTCTCTCGGAGATCGTGCGCCTGCTCGAAGCGCGCTATCACTTCTCCGAGCGCGTCTACTATCACCACGCAAAGATCGCGGCCGGCGCCCTGATTGCGCGCGCCGTGGCGCTCCTGCTCGAAGCCGGCGCAGTTCGCGAAGAGGACTTCTACGACACGACCGACGCGTCCATGCTGGCCTTGCTCACGAGCCGCGGCCAGCGTCTCGGCGGCGTGCAGGGCAAGCAAGTCGTCTCGCTGATCGAGCGCTTCGAGCAGCGCCGCTTGCCCAAGCGCGTGTGCGTGTTCCCCAGGCCCGAGAATCTTGCGGCTCAAGAGGAGCTCATCGAACGCTACTTCGCGCGCGACAAGCAGAAGGAACGCGCCGGCGTCGAGTTGCGCATCCAGGACCTGGTGCACTTCGCGACCAGCCAGCGCGTGCAGGTCCTGGTGACCTGCCCGGCACGGCGCATGCAGCTCAAGGAAGCCCACACCCACGTGCGCTGGCCGGGCGTCGAAGGCGTGCATCCGCTGAGCAATTTCGGCGCGCGCGTGCCACGCCTGGCCGACCTCGAGCGCAGTTACCGAGACCTGTGGAAGTTCTACGTGCTCGCCGACGTCGACGACCCGCGCCTGCTCGCGCGCATCAGCGAGATCGCGGCCGGCGAGTTTTCCGGCGCGAAGAACGTCTACAATCCAGCCGCCCGCGCCTGAACGTCCGGGCGCGGCCCTCGGTTCCTGGCCATGAGTCAAGGAGGATCGGAAGTGATCACCCACGCTGTTTCGTGTCTTGCGCTGCTCTGCCTGCTGCAGGACAACGGGCCGAAGCCTTTGCAAGCTCAAGGTCAGTTCGCGCTCGCCGCGCCTGTGCGCCTGGACTGCGACACGGGCCCGATCGACACTGGAAAATACGTCGGCCACGCGGGCCCGCTGTTCGCCGACTTCGACGGCGACAAGAAGCCGGACCTGCTGGTCGGCAACTTCAAGGGCAATCTGCAGCTCTACGCCAACACGGGTGAACCGACCGCGCCGAAGTTCGTCGCCAAGGGACTGCTACAAGCCGACGGCGCCGACGCGCACATCGAAAACTGGTGATGCATCGCGCTCAGTCCGCAGTTGGCGGACTTCGACGGCGATGGACGCCTGGATCTCTACAGCGGTTGCTTCGAGGGCGGGATCTACGTGCTCGCGGGAAAGGACAAAGGCGAGTTCGCCGCGCCGAAGAAGTTGCTCGACAAGGCCGGCGATGTATTGCGCCTCGGGCAGTGGTGGGACTTCGAAGGCGGTCAGTGGTCGGAGGCGAAGAATTCCAAACTTCCCTCCGAGCTTGGCATCGGCGCCGCGGCTGTCGATTGGGACGGCGACGGAGACCTCGATCTGATCTTGGGCAGCTACAAGGGCGCGATGTACCTCAGGCGCAATCTGGGCAGCGCGAGAGCCTACGCGTTCGCGACCGAGGACGAGCCGCTCGAAGCGGGCGGCGCGCCGCTCGCCGTCGAGAGCGGCCACGCGATCCCTACGATCGCCGATTGGGACGGCGACGGACTGTGGGATCTCTTCAGCGGGAGCGATAGCGGCGCGGTGAGCTGGTGGAGAAATATCGGGACAAAGGGCGCGCCCAAGTTTGCCGCGCCGCTCGTGCTAGTCGAAAAATCCAGCGCGGCCGCCGACGCGCCGGGCACACGCACGCAAGTCAGCGTCTGCGACTTCGACGCCGACGGCAGGCTCGACCTTCTGGTCGGCGACTACCGCAGCGAGAAGAACGCCGCGGGCAAGTCGGCCCACCACGGATACGTGTGGTGGTTCCGCCGACTGCCGCAGCAGTGAGCGAGCGTACCGAGTCAGGTGAATTCGTCCAGAGTCCCGTGGATGACGGCGTAACTCCGGACGAAGTCACCTGACTCGGTACCCCAAGAACGTCCGCAGTCGCGCAGTCGCGATCTGGATCTTCTCGAGCGACAGCGCGTACGACAATCGCACGTGCGTGTCGACGCCAAAGGCACTGCCGGGGATCAGCGCAAGCCCCTGTTGCTCCAGCAAGTCTTCGCAGAAGCCCGCGGATCCGCGGCTGTCCAGCCACGCGCTGACATCGGGGAACGCATAAAACGCGCCTCGCGGCCAGGGCGTGCGCAAACCCATGCTCTCGAGCTCGCCGAGCAGGAATTTGCGCCGGCGCGCGAACTCTTCCGCCATCTTGGCGATCTCGACCGGTTCGCTCGTCAGGCCGGCTTCATAAGCGTCCTGCGAAATTGCATTGGGGCAGCCGGTCAGATGACTGTGCAGGCGCTCGACGCCACTGGCGATGTCCTTGCGCGCGGCGACGAAACCGATGCGATAACCGGTCATCGCGTAGGTCTTGCTCGCGCCGTCGACGATCACCGTGCGCGCGCGCAGAGCCGGGCTGATGCTGACCGGACTCGTGTCGCGCTCACCTTCGTAGATCAGCCGGCGATAGATCTCGTCGGAAAGGATCCACAGATCGTGGCGCTCCGCGATGCGGCCAAGTTCCTCGACTTCAGCGCGCGTCCAGACGTAGCCGGTCGGATTGTTCGGGCTGTTGAGCAGCACGCCCTTCGTGCGCGGCGTGATGCTGCGTT
>JAYUOR010000661.1:0-2775 GCA_043760765.1 Planctomycetota bacterium
CCGGTCGGACGAAGAGCAAGAACAGCGCGAATCCAATGACAGTCCGTTTCATTTGCAGCGTGCCTCCCTCGAGAAGTTCGCGTGAGACTAGCAGCACCACCGGCCGCAATGCGAATCGGCAAGTCAGCTGGCCGGCACCCTACCGTCCGATTGGCGCTAGGATCCGCGCATGAGCGGAGAGATCGACATCGGTTTCGAGAAGCGTGTGCTCGGGAACGGGCTCGAGGTCGTCGTGCACGAGGACCGCGCCGATCCGCTGGTCGCCATCTACGTCGCCTACCACGTCGGCAGCGCGCGTGAAGTCAGGGGCCTGACTGGCTTCGCGCACCTGTTCGAACACATGCTCTTCCAGGGCTCGGCCAACGTGCCCGAGGGCGGCCACTTCAAACTCATCAACGCCGCCGGCGGCACGCTCAACGGCACGACCAGTCTGGATCGCACGGTCTACTTCGAGACGCTGCCGAAGAACCACCTCGAACTCGCGCTGTGGCTCGAATCCGATCGCATGGGGTTCTTGCTGCCGGCGATGACGCAGAAGAAGCTCGACAATCAACGCGACGTCGTGATGAACGAGCGTCGGCAAAACTACGACAATCGGCCCTACGGCCGAGTCGCGGAAACCGTGGCGGCGGAACTTTTCGCGGCGGACCATCCTTATCACTGGTTGCCAATCGGCTCGATGGACGACATCGCTGCGGCGACGCTCGAGGACGTCAGCGCATTCTTCCGGCGTTGGTACGGACCGAACAACGCGACGCTTTGCATCGCCGGCGACGTCGAAACCGAGCACGCCTTCGAGCTGGCGGAGAAGTGGTTCGGCACGATCGCGCGCGGGCCGCACGTCGAGGCACAGGCGCCGCGCGCCGCGAATTTGACCGCCGAGCGGCGCGTCACACTGGAGGATCGCGTCGGCTCGCCGCAGGTCTCACTGACCTGGGCCGCGGCAGCGCAGTTCACGCGCGAAGCCGCGGCGCTCGACATGCTGGCGCGCGTGCTCTCGCAGAACAAGTCGTCGCTGCTCGATCGCGCCCTGACCGTCGAGAGCACCCGCGCGCGCGCGGTCAGCGCGGGTCATTGGGGCGCCGAACTCGCCGGCCGATTCGACATCACCGTACGCGCGTCGCCGGGTGTGACGCTCGAGGAACTCGAGCAGCGCGTGCGCGAACTGCTCGCGCAACTGTACACGCAGGGAGTCGACGCGGCGCAGCTGGAGCGCATGAAGACGCGCTGCGAGGCCGAAGTCGTACGCTCCCTGCAGACCGTGGTCGGCCGCGCTGGTTCGCTGGCCGAATTCAACCTGTTCACCGGCGATCCGGGTTATCAACGCATCGAACTCGCGCAGCTGCGCGAAGTCACGGCCGAGCAGGTGCGCGGCGTGCTGCGCAAGTTCCTGCTGGACAAGCCGGCTGTTGTCCTGGCCTGCATTCCGGCCGCCAACGTCGAACGGGTGGCCGCCGCTGCGCCACGCATGCCAACGAATCCGCCCGCGGCCACGGCCCAAGTCGCGATCGAAGCCGCGTCGAGTGGAGCGTCGAGCGTGGCGGCGCCGGATCGTTCGAGCGCCCCGGCCTCGGGCGCGAGCCCACAGCCCGGCGTGCCGGCAGTCACGATGGCAACACTGGCTTCGGGCGCGCGCTCCGGCGTGGTGCGTTTTTCGAGAGCACCGTGGTGCGCGGCCTCGCTGGCGCTGCCGATGGGCCGCCGCGCGGAGAGCGAGCCGCTCACGGGCATTGCTTCGCTCGCCGCCGCACTTTTCAGCGAGGGCACGCGCCGCTTCTCGACTATCGAATTCACCGACCGGCTCGACAGTCTCGGCGCAAGTCTTTCGATTGGATCCGACGACGACGAGATCTTCTACTCGCTGTCGGTGCTCGACCGCGAACTCGAGCCCGCGCTCGACCTGCTGTTCGACGCCGCGTTCGAACCCAGGCTCGACGCCCAGGATTTCGAGCGCATGCTGACCCAGCGGCGTACGGCAATTGCCACGCGCGGCGAACAGCCCACGGCGGTGGCCGCGCGGACCTGGGCGCGCTTGATGTACGGCGACACTCCGCTCGGCCGCAGCGCGTTGAGCGTTGGCGCGGGCCTGAACAACATCACGCTCGATGAAATCACGCGTTTCCACGCACGCGGCGCCCACGCGCGCGGCGCGCGCCTGGCGCTGGCCGGACCGCGGCCGGAAACGGAGCTAGCGGCGCTGGCTCAGCGTTGCCTCGCTCGATTGCCTGCTCCACTTGCGGACGCACATGTGCTTTCGACGGAAGCCGGCCGCTCACCGTCGGATGCTCGCGTGTTCGTCGTCGACCATCCCGGAGCGCATCAGACCGAGCTGCGCATCGGACACATGTCGGTGCCGAGCACACACCCCGAGTACTTCCCACTCGCGGTGCTCAATTTCATTCTCGGTGGTTCATTCTCGAGCCGCATCAACTTGAACCTGCGCGAGGCGAAGGGTTTTACCTACGGCGCGCGCTCTTCGTTCTCCGGTGGTGTGCGGCCGGGAACGTTCACGGTTTCGGCCGCGGTCGAGACCTCCGTGAGCATGCCGGCAGCGCGGGAGGTGCTGCGCGAATTGGACCTGATCCGCGAGGGCGTGCGCGCCGAAGAACTGGACTTCGCGAAGGCTGCACTGCGCGAGTCGCTGACCACTCAATACGAGAGCTGCGAAGCGCGCCGGGCCTTGATCGACCGCGCGCTGCAGTTCGATTGGCCGGCCGACTACCCGCTGCGCCGCGTGCGGCAACTCGAAAGCCTGACGCTCGCCGACCTCGATCG
>JAYUOR010000662.1:0-2774 GCA_043760765.1 Planctomycetota bacterium
TACACGCCCGCCGCCGTGGTCGGGATGATCGCGCACTTGCAAAAGAATTGGGGCGTGCGCCACGTGCTCTTCGTCGACGATCTCTTCCTGGCCAGCCGCACGCGCGTGACCGAATTCTGCGAGCGCCTGATCGCCTCGAAGATGAAGATCACCTGGACCTGCACCGCGCGCGTCGACACGGTCAAGCCGCAGGTGCTCGAGATCATGCGCAAGGCCGGCTGCTGGGAAATCAGCTTCGGCCTGGAGACGGGTTCCAACGATTTGCTGCGCAAGATGGACAAGGACGCGCGCGTCGAAGAGTCCGAGCAGGCGGTCGGCTGGACCCACGCCGCCGGCATCCGCACCAAGGGCCTGTTCATGCTGGGCTATCCCGGCGAGACGCTCGACACGATCCGCATGACGCGCGAATTCGTGCAGCGCATCCCGATGGACATCATGAACTTGACCAAGTTCACGCCCTATCCGGGTTCGCCGATCTACGTCGATCTTTACGGCACGAAGATCCGGCCTGATCACTGGCAAAAAATGAACGGGATGAACTTCGTCTGGGCGCCGGAGGGCATCACGATCCAAGAACTCGACCGCGAGTATCAGGCCCTGCTGCTCGCCTTCTACCGTCGGCCGAAAATCGCCAGGCACTATGTCTCCATGGCGCTCAGCAATCCCGAGCACACACTGCGCCTGGCGCGCTTTGGCGCCGGCTATGCCTGGGCCAAGACCCGCAGCGTCGTCGCCGGCCGGAAAGGCCTGCTGGTCGGGCCGGCAGAAAATTTGGGCTGATTCAGGGCCGGACCGTGTACTCCAGCGCGTTCGACAACGTGGTGTTGTTCGGCGCTGCATAACCCTGGTCGCGGCCCCAATACTGGGTGCTGACCACGCTCCCCACCTGGCGCAGTGCGCCCAGAGGATTTCCGCCGAACGCACCGGCAGCGAAGGCATTCAGGTCGAGTGAATACACGCCGCTGCAATCGTTGCCCTGCGGCGACCCGCCGGACTGGAGCGTCGGCGAGCGCTTGATCGGAGCGCGCAGACATTGAATTCCACCGCTGAAGGGCAGGGCCGCGCGACCGCTCACGCTGTAGAGCAACAGGCCTGGCTTCTTGTTGCGCACGTTGCTCGCCAGAACCGCAAACCCTGCATTCGCGCTGGCGCTGCTAGTCCCCGTAAACGAGATCGCAGGGGTACAGCCGAGCGAATTGAGCTTGGCATAGCAATACACATTCGGCTGCGGCAGCGAATCGCGGTTCAAGAGCAGACCGACCTCCGAATCAGAAGGGCAGACCAGATCCTGCCGGCCGTCGCCGTCGGCGTCGATTCGAAGCAGCATCAATCCGGCCGAAACCGGAGGCAGGAAACGCAGTGCGGGTCCAAAGCTGCCGTTGGCCAGCAACGGGACACAGACCACGACGTCCTTTGAGGCATCGAGACCGACCACCTCGCTCAGCCCATCTCCATCGATGTCGACAAGGCCTAGCGACAACGGCCGCGCGGCGAGGATGCCTGAGTACACGACCGGAGCAAAGTTCGCCGCTCCCAGCCCGCGCATCCATGCGAGGCGCTGGCCGGATTCTGAAAACACAAGGTCCGGGCTGCCGTCTCCGTCGAGATCACCGGCCAGGACATCATCCGGCGCGAAGGGCAGAGTGAACCAACTCTGAAGCTGCGACCCGTGGTTGCTGAGGAAGAGCACGCACTGCGGCGCAGAACCGGCGTTCCCCGCATCGCTCGTCGCCACGTCCAGCACACCGTCTGCGTCGAAATCGGCCGTGGAAAGTCCGTGCGTCGCTGTAGAGATGCTCTGGGCACCGGCGATCGTGAAAGCGCCGGTACCATCGCCGTGCATGAAGCTGATCGTCGCGTAGTTCGAAGCGGGGTGGATCGTCAACACGGCGAGGTCCTGGTGCGTATCCCCGCTCATCTCGCCCAGAACGACGGCTCGCGCGTGGTAGGCGAGTTGGGTCGAAACCACGCCGGATCCAAGTCCGCCGTTCCCGTCGCCCAAACGCACTTGGATCTTGCCGACGAGTCCTGCGTCATAGGCCATTACTACGTCGGCATTGCCGTCCTCGTTCACATCCGCACAGACCAGCGCATCCGGCCGCACGCCCGGCCAGTCGTAAGGAATGGGATCGGCAAACGAACCTCCGCTGAGGTTTTTGGAGATCGACAAGGACTGTGCACCGCCGTGCGCAAGCACGAGATCCGGCCGACCATCGGAATCGAGCTGGGCCGCAGCCAGGATCGTGATCGTCGTCGAGGCAGGCAGGGCCTGCAGTTTGGGGGCTACACCTAACCCACCCAGGCCGTCTCCTTCCAATAGGGTCACCAGCCCGGAGCTCGGACGCACGAGTGCGAAATCCAGGTCGCCGTCTCCGTCGAGATCGTCGACCACGTGTTCGCCAGGGAAGGAACCGCAGCGCATTGCCTGTGCCGCGGAGAAGACTCCGGCCCCGAGCCCGCGATAGAGCAGCACTGCACCCTCCTCATAGGACGAGGCCACCAGATCGACCTGCCCGTCGCGATCGAGATCAGCGGCGCGCAGACCGACAAGCAGGCCGCCGGAAGCGTAGCTCGCGAGCACCGGAAAGCCGCCGCTGCCGTCGTTCAACGCCACGATCAGCGCGGTCGCGCCTAGGTTGGCGGACCTGCCCGCGACATCGATGTCGCCGTCTGCGTCGAGATCGGCAACAATCAAATTCTGCAGCGTGAAAGGCGCAGTCACGTTGCCGGCGAGCGCGAGTCCGCCTGCCCCGTCCCCACGCAGGAACGAGAAG
>JAYUOR010000663.1:0-2770 GCA_043760765.1 Planctomycetota bacterium
AAGCGCCGCGCACAGGGCGGGCAGCAGGAACAGATAGGCCCGCGGATTGAGCAGTCGCCAATGGGCGCGCGGGAAAGTGTCGAACCAACGATCGCCCGCGAGATTCCACATGGCCAGGACGAGCGCCGTGACCGCCAGGTACTTCAACAAGCGGCTGTCGATGCGCGTCCAGGCGGCGGCAAGCGCGAGGCCGAAGATCGCCATGCCGATCGCGAACGGATCGCGATCCACTTGCAGCGGCACGATGAAACTTGCGAAGAGCAGGGCGACTGCGGTGAACCATGCCCGTGCGACGTGACGCGTGCGAATTTCCGCGCTGCGTTCGGGTGCAGCGTGCTTGTCGCTGCGCTCGCGCTCGTCGCGCTCCGTTTCGCCGGTGGTCCACAGTTGCCAGGCCAGCAGGCCGATGAGGATGGCGAATCCAAGCGGCGTCACGAAGCGCAGCCCTGCTCCAAGACGCGCGACCACCAACGCCTGGATCAAACCGAACCAAGGCAGCGAGCTGACCGCCGCAGCGCGCCACATGCCCGTCAGGTCGCGGAACCCAGACGGATTGTGGAAGGGCCAGGCACTGAAGGCTGCGGCTCCGCCACAGGCAATCAGTACCACGCGCAGCCACGCCGGCGACTGCGCGCACGCCGCGACGTCGATGCCGCCGTCGTGGACCTGGGCGGCCACTGTTCCAAGGATCGCCAGCGCGAAAAGCACGCTAGAGCGCGCGGCCGTCGCCGCCGCGCTCATCATCAGGCCGAGCAGAAACGTCGCGGCGAGTTCGAGTCCGCTGGGAGCGAGGAGTCGAGACTCGCAGTGGCCCGCCGCAAGCAGTGCCGGCAGGAAGAAGGCGGCCACCGCTGCAAAACTCTTCGCGCGTTCCGCCGATCGCCGAAGCCCGCAGGCCGCCAAGAGCAGCGCACCGAGCCCGAGCAGGATGGCGAAGAACAGCCACGGAACAGGCGCCAAAGCTGCGCCTTCGTGGCCCAGCGTCCAAGCGGCGAGCCCGGCTCCGGCGACGAAGCTCGAGATGCCGACCAGCAGCGGGCGCGAGTCCAGGACGGACTGGCGCAGATGGATCAGCGGCAAGTGCGCGAGCGCGAGCACCCAAGGCCAGATCGGAGTGGCAGGGCAAGTCGCCGCGGCGAGCGCGCAGGCCAGGCCCAGTCCTAACGCAAGGGTCGTGGCCGCCTCCACCACCGCTTTCGGATCCGGCGTCTTGCGCGCTTCGAATTCGGCGAAGCCATGCTGGACCAGCGCCATCGCGAGCGAGCAGAACACGAGCTCCCACGCTCGCGCAGCCTCCAGCGCCGGGACATTCACGCCGACCCAGACCAGCACCAACGCCAGCGACCCAGCCGACGCGCCCAGCGACAACCACGGCGTTCCCTGCAAGCGGCTCAACACGCCCGCTCCGATCGACATCACGATCGCGATCGCGGCGAGCGGGGCGAGGTGCGAGCCCAGCTGCACTTGCTGCGCGAAGTAGACGACGAAGGCGAACGGCAGCAGCAAGGCGCCGGCCTGCGTTGGAATCCACGTCGCGCGCGACTCGCGCGGCTGCAACGCGGTGAATACGGCGAACACGAGGCCGAACACGGCCAGCACACCAAGCGCGAGCGGCAGTCGGTCCGCATCCATGCGCAGGAAAATCCACAGTCCCTGCAGCACAGTCGTGCCGATCAATCCGACCAGCGCGACATTGGGCCAGCGGCGTTTGTGCGAGACGAACAGGAAGCCAAGATCGAGCAGCAGCGCGTAGCCGAAAAGTCCAAGCGGACGATCCTGACCCGTGGACAGTGCCAGCGGTGTCGCGAATCCGCCGACGAGGCCGAGCACGGCGATCAGTTGCGAGCTGTGACGGTAGGCGAGCCAGCCGCATAGCACGGTCACGCCGACCATGATCGCGAACGCGCTCATGAACTCGATCCGTCCGTAGAGCACGTGCGCGGCCCAGGCGACCGCGTAGAGCAATACGACTCCGGCGCCGGTCAGCGAATTCGCGAGCACGTCGTACTTGCGCGGCCGTAGCCGGCTCGCGACGAAGAGGCAGACGAAGCCGGTGATCGCGCCGACGATCAGGCGCACCGATGGTGTGACCCAGCCGCGCTCGATCGAATGCTGCAGGAAAAGGAAACCCGCGAAGATCATGAACACGCCGCCGAGCACAGCCGCGCCGCGCACGCCCAGCCAGCGTTCGAGATTGAAGGCGGGCTTCTCGATCCGCGACTTGGCAGGCTCGCGCTCGATCACGCGCTCCGAATGCGAACTCCAGTCCTGCGCGTGTGTGCTCGGCTCGCTCGCTCTGGGCGCGCTCACTTCCAAGGCAGGTGGCAGAGGGGGGGGCGCTGGCGCCGTGCTCGGCGACGGCAGCGGAATCTCGACTTGGATCGGCGGCCTGTCTTGCGTGTCCGTTTTCGCAGGCGCGGTCTGATGCGCTGGGGGAGCGGCAAGCCATTTCGCTTTCACGTCGCGCAGTTCGCGCTCCAGCGAAGCAATGCGGCTCTCGACATCGCTCGCTTTGCGGTGGGCGAGCCAGCCCACGAAGACGCCCAGACACGCGAACCCCAGGATGCCAAACGCGAAAACGAACCAGATGTCCATCGGTGGCGCTCCGCGGGGCGGAGCACGGCGCCCATCCTTCCGTTCGTGCGTCGCGGACGCCAGGGCAGCGCCGCTCAATCCGGCTTCATGACGCGATAGGCGCGAGCACCGCGATTGACGGGCACTCCTCTGCGGGGGGGGGCGCGAGCAAGCGCTGTGAATGAGAGCGGGGGCA
>JAYUOR010000664.1:0-2770 GCA_043760765.1 Planctomycetota bacterium
GCGATGCTGCGTCGCGCTAGAAACGTCGTGCTCAGCGGCCAGGAAGGCCGCCTCCGCCGCCGTTTCGTCGCGCTCCTTGCCTCGCCTTCGCCCGCTGTGGCTCGCTACGGCGCCTTTTTCAACGGGCTGCTAGGAAGCCCTCTACGTCACTCGCTGTCGGACGCGGCCACCGCCACCCAGCCGCGTGCTTGCAAGTCGAAAGCCTGCGGTGACTGGATTTGCGGAGGCCCGTCGAGTCCGCCCGGCGCGGGATCCAGGGCGGTGTGGCGCAGCACAGCCGTGCTCGAAAATCCATAGAAGGCCGGCGCCGCGGCACTGGAGTGGCGCTCGGGCCAGGCGCGCACGGCCAGGACGCCCTGAGTGTCGCCGGCAAAACTCGGCACGCGCACGAATTCGAAGTAGTAGCCGTGGCGCAACAACAGTCGGCCCTCGTCGATAACGGTCTGATCCTCGAATTGGCGCCGCGCGGTCTTGGGCAGGCGCTCGAAGAGCTCGCGCGTGTCCTTGGGCGGAGAGGCGCGCAGCGCGTCGTCCTCGAAAAGCTGCGCCATTCGGCGTACGAGCCGCTGGGCATCCGCTTCGTTTTCACGGCGCGCGAAGGTCGTGAGGCGCGGCAAGGAAACGATCACCACCACGGCCACGACGCCGATCAGGATCGCCAGGTCGAGGGCCTGCAGGCGACCGAGCAGCGAGCGGCGAGGTTTGGGGGTAGGGCCGGACATCGGGACGGGGGGAGGATTCTTCTGTACCAGCTGCTAGGCTGCAAGCTCGATGCAGCAGCCCCGAGCGCAGGCCCTGCCCGGATTGCTCCTTGCGTGCGCGCAGCACATCGCGCACCGCGTGGCTTCGGCCGGGCAACGGGCGTGGATTGTCGGCGGTCCGGTGCGCGACCTTGCGCTGGGCGCGGAGCCCATGGACATGGACATGGCCAGCGCGCTCACGCCGGAGGAGGTCGAGGGGCTGTTCGAACGCACCAGCGCGGTCGGCAAGGCTTTCGGGACCGTGCTCGTGCATGGCGACGGCATCGATGTCCAGTTGACGACTTTTCGGCGCGAGCGCGGTTTTTCGGATGCGCGCCGGCCCGATCACGTCGACTACGGCGCCTGCCTGGAAGAGGACGCGCGCCGCCGGGACTTCACCTGCAATGCGATGTACCTGGATCCGCTGAACGACGAATTGTGCGATCCACAGGGCGGGCTGGCGGACATCCGCGCGCGGCTGTTGCGCGCGGTCGGGGATCCGCGGGCAAGATTCGCCGAAGATGGCTTGAGGCTCGTGCGCATGGCGCGCTTCGCGGCTTCGTTGGATTTCGAAGTCGATGCTCCGACACTGGCCGCGGCGCAGGCGGGTTCCGCGGCCCTCGTCGGTGTCAGTCCCGAACGTCGGCTCGCTGAGCTGGAGCGCATTTTCAATTGCGTGCGCAGCACTCGCGCTATCGGGCTGCTCGACGAGACAGGGCTGCTCGAGTTGCTGCTGCCGGGATTCGCGGAAGTGAGCAGCGAGCGGTCGGACACCGAACGCAGGCTGCGGGCGCTTCGAAGTCTCTCGAGCTCCGCCGCGCGCGATTCGGCCGAAATGGTCCCGGGCAGCGCGCTCGGTCTCGCGCTCCTGCTCGCTCCGGACTCGGAGCGTGCCGCCGCGGCGGCGGCGAAGCTGCTCGATTTCCTGAAACTTTCGCGCGGGCTGCGCCAGCGGATCGAGACGCTCTGGCGCCTGCGGCGCGAAGCGCGCCAACTCGCGCGCCTGCCGCGGGCGAGCTTCGTTCGCTTCGCCCGCCAGAGCGAAGCCGTGGATGCGCTGCGCCTGGCGCGCGCGTTCGAAATTGCGGACGGCGGCGCCGGGACAGAACTGGCGCGCTGGACGGGCGAAGTGAGCGCGCTTTCGCAGGCGCAGAAGTTCCCTGTGGCCTGGATCACTGCCGACGATCTTGCGCGCGCCGGCGTGCCGCGCGGGCCGCGTTGGAAGCTGCTGTTCGAGGCGGCAGAGACCGAACAACTCGAAGGCCGCTTGAATTCGCGCGAGGAAGCGCTGGGCTGGCTCGATTTGCGCGCGCAGGACTCTAGCCGCGGCTGATCAACTTGGCGGGAACAGCTTGCGCAGGCTCGCCGCGGCTGCATAGCCCGCCAGGATCAGCGCGGCGACGATCAGTGCATCCCAGTGCGGCGGCCGCCAGGCCAATGCCGCCAGCGCAGCGCTGAACATCAGGAAACAGCGCAGCGCGAGTCCCATAGCGCGTTCGACATCCGCGCGGGTCCACGCGCGACTGGAAAACGCTGCCCGGCTGAGGGTCAGCGACGCAGGGAAAGCGAGCGCGATCGACACGAGCCGCGCGCCCAGTGTGTGAATGCTCGATTCAAAGGGCGGGATCACTGCCACCAGCATCAACATGATTGACGCCGACAGCACCAGCGCCTTGGGCCGTGCTCCGCGAAGGTCGCCGTCCTCGCCGTCTTCATAGCGGCCAAGCTGCGAAACGCGCAGCACGTAGAGCGCGTAGAGTGCCAGCGGCAAGAGCGCGTGTTGCCAGGGAATCGAAGCTGCGAAGCTGCCTTGCGCGAAGAACAGGCCAATCCCGAGATTTCCAGCGCGACACAGCGAGAGCAGGAGCGGTCCGAGCCATCGGCCGCGGCCGACCAGGTCGTAGGCGATCGCCAGGCTTGCCAGCCCAGCAGACCACAAGCCCGCGTCGCGGCTGTGCAGCAGCGCGAGCACGGGGCCGAGGATCAACAGTGTCGCGGCCAGAGACAAGGCGGTCGCGGGACGCACGGCG
>JAYUOR010000665.1:0-7064 GCA_043760765.1 Planctomycetota bacterium
GCGCTCCCATTGAAAGATCCCGTCCGCGCCCAGCGCCTCGAAGAAGGCCGACTGCGGTTTGACCGCCGGCACAAGCGCGGCGACCGTGTCGAGCAGCGCGCAGCAAAAGTCCCCCATGCAGGCGGCACGCGCCGCGCGCGGCAGCGACGCATCGCGCGCCGCGGCAAATTCTTCCGGCAACAGATCAAGGTTCGGATCGATGCCGACCATCGCGGCGGTTCCCTTCGCCTCGACGGCGGCCCACATTCGATCTGCGAAGTTCATCGTGTACTCGTCAGGAAGGCGCGACCGACGTGGTCGGCGAGCGGCACACCGCGCGCGGTCAACGCCACGCGGCCGGCGCGTGTGCACAAGAGGCCTTGGCTCTCCAGCCGTTCCGCGATGAGGAGCGCGGGGTCGGGGCCGGGTTCATCGAAGTCCGCGGTCGCGCGCGCGCGCGCCGGATCGACGCCTTCGGCGAGTCGCAATCCCAACCACCATGTTTCGACCAATCGCGCGTGTGCGGCGAGGCGCTCTTCCCAAAGCACGGCGTGGCCGTGCTCGCGAATCTGGCGCGCGTAGCCGCCGATCGATTTCGTGTTGCCACGTCGGGTGCGGCCGACGCGGCTCGCGGCTGAAGGGCCGATCCCCAGATAGGTACCGTTGCGCCAGTAGTTGACGTTGTGGGCGCAGCGATGGCCGGGCTTGGCGTAGTTCGAGATCTCGTAGGCTTCGAACCCTGCTTCGAGCGTGCGAAGCCTGACCATGTCGAACAATTCCAATTCGAGATCCTCGGATGCGCGTTCGAGCTTTCCCTGATCGAGCCAGCGCTTGAACGGCGTCTCTTCCTCGAAGGTTAGGTTGTAGGCGCTGACGTGCTCTGGCCGCAATGCGAGCACACGCGCCAGGTCGAGATCCCACTGCGCGCTCGTCTGTCCCGGATAGGCGTAGATCAGATCGATGTTGAGGTCGCGTACACCCGCGGCGCGTGCCGCGTCGAAGGCACGAAAGCTGTCGTCGACCGAGTGCACGCGTCCAAACTTGGCGAGCATCTCGTCCGACAGCGATTGGAACCCGATCGAGAGACGCTGCACGCCGAGATCAAGCAGAGCCGTCGCCTTCTCACGATCGAGGCTTTCGGGGTTGCACTCCGCGGTCACTTCGGCGGCGCTGGCGCGGAAGCCGGTGATCTGGTCGAGTCGATCGAGGAACAGGCGCAGCTGGGCCAATGACAGGAGGCTCGGCGTGCCGCCACCCAGGAACACGCTGCGCGGATGTTGCGGTGCCAGGCGAGCCGCTTCCTCGAGGATCGCCGACAGCATCCCGTCGATGTCCTGTCCGCTGCTGGCGACCGAGAAGAAATCACAGTAGTGACACTTCGCCGCGCAGAACGGCAAGTGAACGTAGAGCGGTGTGCCCTCGGGGGCCCGCGTCGGAGATTCGATTGGGGAAGTAATGGCGGGCGAGTTTAGCCCAGCCGGCCCGCGCTACTCGCCGCTCATGACGCTGTACAACTTCGCCAGCGCCTCTCGTTCGATCTGGCGTACCCGCTCGCGGGTCAATCCGATGACCTTTCCGATCTCCTTGAGCGTCATCGGGTCCGCGCCCTCGCTTCCCAGTCCATACCGCAGGCGCAGGATCGTCGCCTCGCGCTCGTCGATCACCGAAAGGAGCCCTCCGAGGCGCTCGATCAGGTCCTCGTTGAGCATGCGCTCATCGGGCCGCGGGCTGGAGTCGTCGGCCACGGTCTCCTGATGCTGGGTCAGGGTCTCCAAGGAGATCTGTGAGCCAAGACCGGAGCTTGCGACCGTGCGGCGGAAGAGCGGCCAGTTGTCCTCAGGAATCTCCATCTCGTGCGCGACCTCTTCCAGCGTCGGGACACGTCCCAACCGGAAAGCCAATTCACCTGTAACAGACCTCCATCTGGAGATCAATTCGGACATATAGCTCGGAACGCGCACAGACTTGACCGTGTTGGTCAGAGAGCGGCGGATCGACTGCTTGATCCACCACGTGGCGTAGGTCGAGAAGCGGCAGCCGGCGTCCGGGTCGAACTTCTCCGCGCCCTTCAACAGCCCGATGTTCCCTTCGGCGATAAGGTCCTGGAGCGAAAGGCCGCGTTCGGCGTAGCGCTTGGCGATCGAGACGACCAGGCGCAGATTGGCCCGAATCATGTGCTCGCGCGCTTCCAGGTCGCCGGCTTGGATGCGGCGCCCCAGAACCTTCTCCTGCTCCGCGGAGAGCAGCGGGATCTCATTGATTTCCTGGAGATAGGTCTCCAGGCAACGTTCGGAGGAAATAGCGGACTCCCTTAGGGTGCGAGGACTGCCGGTCGGTTCGCGCCTAGAATCGACTTCCAGGGTCAGGGTTCTTGAGCCGGGTTTGCCTGGCGGCCGAACTGGTGTTGAGATTCTCCGGCCCTTCCCCCCACGCAATCCGCGCGTTCGTCGCGGGTCTTCGCACCCCCCTCTTCGCTGCCCCCGACTCCGCTGTGACCCAAGACCGGTCCCTCGAAGAGGTGATCACCGAGCGCGCCTTCGCCGGCTTGCTCCAAGGACGTTCGCAGACGTTTCTTCGATTGTCGACGTCCTTGCTCGCGAGCGAGCGCGGTGCTTGGAGCAAGAAGCACTACTACCAACTGATCTTGGAGGCCGAGGAGCTCGAGTCGTTCCTCGACGACCACGGCGCTCGCTACAACAAGACCTACGGAGCCGTTCGCGAGCTCGTCGCCTCCGCACGCTGGTTCGCGTTGACGGGCCACAGCCTTGCGCATCTCGAGTCTCGCATCGAGAGCTACTGCGTGCGCGGCGTGTGCAGCGAATCGGAGGCGGCGGATCTTGACCTTTCACTGGAGCATGCGCGTGGTTTCACGCGGCGCGCGACCGTGGCGCTGATCCGCGCGATTCGTGAAGAAGCCACCAAGCTCGGACTCGAGATCACGCCTGAGATGTTTCCGGAGGCGAGCTTCGCCGCGAGTGCCGTGCAGAAGCGCTTGCCGCGCAACGTGGGCGAGCATGAGCCGACCGAGGAACAACAGAAGATCGCCGAGGTCGCGTCGAAGTTCATCGCCGCGTGTTCGATGCTCGACGACCTGCACGTCCGTCGCATCAAGAACCCGCTCGAGCGCAAGCTGTTCCTTGCGCGGCTGTGCAGCGAAGAGCAGGCGCGTGTCTACGAAGCCACGGTGCACAACCTGCAGTCGACCTATGACACCTACATCAAGAACACGGTGCTCGAGGGACGCGACGAGCGCTTGCCACGGCTGCGCGGATTGATGTCGGCGGCGCTGCACCTGCTCGAGTGCGCGACGTTCCTGACGCATTTCGTCGAACGGCACGAAGGCAGCGGACGCGATCCCTCTCAGCGACGCCTTGGCCAGCTCATCGACGGGCGTGAAGTGCAGGACGCGATCTTGAATGCGATGCTGTACTGGGCCGATTTCTTCCTTCGGCGCGGTCGCGGCATTGCCGAAGACCTCCTGCCCACGTACACGAATGTGCAGGAGCTTTGCATCGATCTGTCCGATGATGTCAAGCTGCACGCACGGCCGGCCGCGCTGATCGTCGGGATCGTCGGTCACTACGGAACACCCGTCGAACTGGATGTCGGCGGAAAGCGCTGCAACGCTGCGTCGATCCTCGAAGTGCTCGTCACGGTGGGCACCTACTCTGACGAGCGTCGCTACGTGTTTCGCGGAGACGTGCGGCCGCTCGGCGACATCAAGTTGCTATTCGAGAGCGGCTTGGGCGAGACTGGTTTGGACTCACTGCCCCCACAACTGGCCTACCTCAAGGGACGCAGCTAGCGTTGCTGTAAGCGGTGCGCGCACGGTGCCAAGCACCTCGTCGCTGTCAGCGCGTGAAATTCACACGCCCCACTCGAGTCGCGCAGCCAACATCTCGGGCAGGCCTGCATCACGGATGCGCCGCATCTCGCGTTGAATGTCGTAGGCGATGCGATGGATGCGCACTTGACCGGCATCGGTGTCGAAGATCGCGTAGGCGGCGCGCGGGTCCTCGTCGCGCGGTTGACCGACGCTCCCGACGTTGACCAGCGCGCGGTAGGCCTCGCCGGTGTCGATCACCGAATCCTTCGTGTAGAAAGTTCGTGTCGGGTCATCGGGCATGCGCAGCAAGGCCACAGGCACGTGCGAATGGCCGACGAAACAGACCGGCAGCGGCATCTCGTCCAGCGAAGGGTCCGCGTCGGTCGTGCTCTGGATATAGTCGTAGAGTTCCGGCCTGTGCAGCGTTCCATGCGCCACGGAACAATGCTCAAGGTGCACTGTCATCGGCAGAGTTCCGATCCAGGCGCGGTCTTCGAGTGTCAACACTTTCTGAGTCCACACGACCGCCGCACGCGCGTAGTTGTTGAAGGTCGAGGCGTCCAGCCGATCGATGCACGCGGCGTCGTGATTGCCGAGCACGACGAACGCATTGCGTTCGCGCAGGATTCTGATGCACTCACGCGGCGCAGCTCCGTACCCCACCACATCGCCGACGCTGAGCAACTGATCGACGCCCTCCCGGTCCATGCACCCCAAGACCCCTTCCAACGCGGATAGGTTGCCGTGGATGTCGCCGAGGATTCCGTACTTCATTGCCTGGACGCGCTTCGTGTTGGGAGGAGCGCTGCGGCAATCCACCACGCACCGATCGGGATGGTATCGACTAGGACCCTCACGGAAGTTTCGGTCGGTTGAATTAGCGTTTCGAAGTGTCGGGCAGGACCCAGAAGCCAACGCAGGCGATCCCACTCGGGCGCGACTCCGAGCAGGGCGGGAATCCACCAGCCCAGGACACTAAGGAGGATCCACTTCGGCCCGAGCCCCAGCTCGGTGCAATGAACGAATGCCCCCAACGCCGCCCAGTGCCCGACACACAGCAACGCTGGCAGGCCTCGCGCCCAGTCAACGGATCCGAGTACGCGAAGGCAGCCGAGGGCGGCAAGCCCGTGAACCAGGCCAAACCCGGCGAGTCCGACAATCGCCAGACTGGCCATGCGGGTGCGGCCAAGCTCGGACCAAAGCGCCTTCCCGCGGGCCGCCAACCAGAGGCCTGTCAGAACGCCAAAATAGGACGATAAATACCAGATAGAATCAATTTGTTGTCCATTCGGCATCCATCGACTTGCAATTCCCTCAGGAAGCGCCAGCAGGCAGATGGGGCCGACGGCCGCCGCAAGCAGGAGGCACAGCCATGCAGGCGGGCATCGGCGCCACTCGCGCCATGCCCACGCCATCAGCAATGTGTTTTGCATTGATCTCTCCTTACTTGCTGGGGGGCGTGCTGTCCAGTGCCCCCTCTCTCACCAGAAAGCCGCCATTCTGTTCCAACTGGGTCTCGACAACTGACTCTGAACTTGCCTACGCTGGATTTGTTCCACGTGGAACACCTCCGGTGCGTGCCGCGACTGTTCCACGTGGAACACTTCCAACTCTCAGTAGGATTCCGCCTATGGAACGTCGACTCGGCAAGGGGCTAAGCTCTCTTCTAGGTGAACGCGAAAATTCGGGTCAGCCCACGGAAGTGGAGTTGAGTCTGATCGAGCCCAATCCCTTCCAGCCCAGGAAGAGCATGGACGCCTCGGGCCTCGAGGAGCTGCGCGACAGCATCCTTCAACACGGACTGCTGCAGCCAATCGTGCTCAGGAAGCTCGATGGCGGTCGATTCCAGCTGATCGCCGGAGAACGGCGCTGGCGCGCCTCGCGACTCGCAGGGCTTTCGCGCATCCCCGCACTCGTCAAGGAAGGAGTGGGCGACGCGGAAATGCTCGAGCTCGCCCTGGTCGAAAACGTCCAGCGGCGCGACCTAGATCCCCTTGAGCGCGCACACGGCTACAAGACAATGATGGAGCAGCTAGCTCTGACACAAGATGCAGTAGCGGCCAAGGTCGGACTCAAGCGATCTACGGTAGCCAACCACCTGAGGTTGCTCGACCTGTCTGCCAACGGACAGGAGGCGCTCGCGAAGGGTCTGATCAGCATGGGCCACGCAAGAGCACTACTCGCCTTGACCGAAATGGACAAGCTAAACGCGATCCTTGAAGAAACCGTCCGCAAGGATCTCTCCGTTCGCGAAGTCGAACGTCTCGTTCGCGAGGCCGGCAACACTGCAGCCAGAAAGGGCTCTGCTGACAAGCTTCCGCCGGCAGACAATCCGCCGTGGCTGCGGGAGCTCGAGGCGAGGCTGCGCGCGAAATTCGCCACGAAGGCGACAGTTCAGAACGGCGAAGGCTTCCGAGGGCGAATCGTTCTCGAGTACTTCAACCGTTCCGACCTTGATCGTCTCTGCGAGTTGCTCGCACCCAAGGACAAGCTCTAGCAGCCCACTGAAAGAGTCCCAGCTGCGGCAGATAGTGCTTCGAACGGCAGCGTGGATGACTTTGCAGCGGAGGATCAGATGTCATCTCCAGTCGGGCGCACACGCCCTCGCCACACCAGATGCGGCCACCAGGCATTCACGCACGGCACGGCTAGCTTCGCCAGAGGGACCTTTCAGTGGTGCTCGGCCGGCAAGAAGGTCAGCAGTGCGGCGGCGGATAGAGTCCGCCGCCGGCCAACCTGGGGTCAGAGCACCTCAGTGCTGGTGATCACAACCGGCGCGACCGGCCGGTCGGAGTTCTGCTCGACGGGGGCGATGTTGATCTTCCGCACCACGTCCATCCCTTCAACTACGGTACCGAAGACCGTGTACTGTCCGTCGAGCGTATGTGCTGGACTCGCCGTGATGTAGAACTGGCTCCCAGAGCTTTGTGTATCACCGCCCGTCTTGGCCATGGCGAGGACGCCGGCGAAGTGAAACAGCTGGTCGCTGGGCTCTGCGTCGATCTTGTAGCCTGGTCCGCCGAGACCCCAGGTCGCGGGTTCGCCCGCTTTCGAATTCGGGTCACCGCCCTGGATCATGAAATTGGGCACGACTCGGTGAATCTTGGTCGTGCTGTAAAACCCTTCGCGGCAGAGCTTTAGGAAATTTTCGCAGTGCTTGGGCGCGAGCTGCGGGTACAGCGCGACGACGATCACACCCTGATCGGTGGTCAGGCGGACCTTCGGCGCATCGGGCGGCGGAGCCGGATTCGCATATAGC
>JAYUOR010000666.1:0-7055 GCA_043760765.1 Planctomycetota bacterium
AGTTCGCTAAACATGGCGTAGCTCTCCATGGCCCACGCATCGCAGCGTTCCGCCGGTGCCACGGCGTATGGCGACCAGAAGGCGGCGGCAACGTTCGAAACCGTGTCCGGTGGCAGCGCGCGCGCGGCGATGATCACGCGCAAGCCGGCGCGCTGCAGCTCGAGCGCGCTGGTCAGGCCGATCACACCGCAGCCGACGACGAGTACGGTTCGACGCTCCATGGGCTCAGCGCGAGAAAAGGTGGTCCGATTCCTTGGACCAGACGGTGTAGCGGTAGAGCGGCACGAGATTCACCAGCTCGCTGATCAATCGCAGTGGAATTTCCGGCGAAAACAGCGCGGCGCGAGCGCCGGGAGAAGCTTCGAAACGGCGCTCGACCGTCAGCGAATGGTCGCCGGGCTTGTAGTACTTCAAGTACTCGGCGATGCGGTCGGAATCGAGTTTTCCGCACAGCCACTCACCTTTCCAGTCGTCCATCTTCAAGCGATAACCGGGCAGGCGATTGAGGATCTTGATCCACTCGGCCGTGCCTTCTTGCTTCATGCGATTGAGCAGGTTCTGGCCGTCGTACCAGGCGTCCTTGTGAATGCGCAGGCTGACTTCGAGGAACTCGTTCTCGAGCGCGACGCACAGATACGCATTGCGATAGGCGGCATCGAGATCCTTGGCGAGCTCGGGCCCGATCACTTGCTTCAGCCGCGTCTTCTCCTTCTTGCCACGGCAAATGTAGGCCCACAGCCGGCGCACGCGCATGTGATTGAACGCATGCGGCTGGTGCAGACTCGTGCGTTGCAGCAGCGCAACCTCGCCCTGGGTCGCGGCTTCGATCGCGACCACGGCGTTCTGGGCGATCGTGCCGAGCTTGCGGCGCGCCACGAGGCGCCGGTCGTTGTATTGGGGGTCGCGGCCCAGGCTCTCGCTCAAGACGTGGAAGTCGCCCTCCTCGAAGGGCGCGAGGCCCTCCAGGGGCTTGGGTTCGGGGTCGGACTGGATCGCCATCATGGGGACGATACGTGAGCGCGGGGGAACGGGCGAGCGCCGCGTCGCGCAAGCGCCCAGGCGAGACTGCCCCGCATCGCTGTGCACGATTCGCGCTAGAGCCGAACCCCGCCTCGACTTGGGGCGTTCCGTCGCTGCCGGGCATTGGAATCGCCACAAGTCAAGGCGGGGCCCACCCCTAGCGCGAATCGTGCACAGCGATGCGAGGCAGTTTCCTGCCGAGCCAGCGCGCGCCAAAGGCCAAGCCAGGCAGTAGATTGCGCCGCCCGCCATCCGATAGGACAAGGTGCGATCATCTCCCGGCACTCGCCCCGTCCACGGCGCCGAGCAGGCTCCGCGCATGCAATTTGCCCATTTCAAGTTCGATCCCGTCGCGGATCTGCTCGGCGAAGGTCCGCTGAGCGAGGTCTATCGCGCACTCGACGAGACGCTTGACCGCACGGTCGCGCTGAAGATCCTGCGCGCGCACGTGGAGATCGATCCGGAGGCGGACAAGCGCTTCGAACGCGAGGCGAAACACACCTCGAAGTTGATGCACCCCAACATCGCGACGATCTACGAGTACGGCTCCTCCGCCGGACGCTCGTACATCGCGATGGAGTACCTGCAGGGCCGCACCCTCGACAAGATCATCAAGGATGGACAACTCGGCGCCGAGGAAGGGCTGCGCATCGCGGTGCAACTGACCAGCGCGCTCGCACTGGTGCACAAGAATGGCCTGATCCACCGCGACCTGAAGCCCGCCAACGTCATGGTGCAGGACGACGGCAACGTGAAGCTGCTCGACTTCGGCATCGCGCGCGCCGACGGTGAAGCGACGATCACGCAGCACGGCATGCTGGTCGGCACGGTCCTGTACATGGCGCCCGAACAAGTGCGCGGCGAGGAACTGGATCCGCGCTCGGACGTGTTCTCGCTGGGCGCGATGCTCTACCACGCACTTTCCGGCCAATTGCCTTTTCCGGGCGGTTCGTTCCCCGAGGTTTGCATGGCGATCCTCGACGGAAAGCCTCGGCCGCTGGCACAAATGCGACGCGGACTGCCCTCCGGAATAGAGAGCTTTGTCATGAAGTGCCTCTCGGCCCGGCCGCAGGACCGCTACATCGACGCCGAGGTCGCGCACGGCGTGTTGATGGCCATCGCGGACTCCGGAGCGTCGGGGTCGAGCGTTTTGAGCAACAGTTTTCTCTCGGGCGTGCTCGCCGTGCCGCCGTTCACGGCACCCAGCGGCGACGAACATTCGCGCGGCGTGGCGGCCTCGATGCGCAAGGACGTCGCTGCCGAACTTGCGCGCTCGGGCATGTCGGTCGCTTTCAGCGAAAGCGAACACATTGGTCCTGAGCTGGCCAGCGATTTCATCCTGCGCGGCGCACTGAAGATCGAGAACGCGCGCGGAGTGCTCGAGATCGTGCTCGAACGCCGCCGCGGCCAAGGCCCCGGGGAAACCAGCGAGGTCTGGCGCGAGCGGATCGAACAGGAAGACGGCGACGAATGGTCGCTGCAGGCGCGCATGGTGCGTGGCGCGGCACGTTCGCTGCGACGTCAACTTGCCGAGCACTCGCTCAAGCCCGCCATCGAACAGGCCGTTCGCGATCCGGAAGGCGCGCGCACGCAGGCCTTGAAAGCCCACGAGATCCTGCACCGCGGCATGACCCGGCACTTGCTGGCGTCGATCTCGATGTTCCGGCGCGCGCTCGAACTCGATTCGTATTGCGCGTTGGCCTACGCCGGACTCGCCGAAGCGCTGACGCGCAAGCATCTCTACTGGGACGGCGACGAGTCGTTCCTCAACGAAGCGCGCGACCAGGCGCGGCGTGCCCTGGCCACCGATTCGAGCTGCGCCGAGGCGCACACGTCGATGGGGTTCGCGTACCACTTGACCAACCATCCCGTGGACGCGCAGCGCGAATATCGCCTCGCGATCCAATTGCGCAACGACGAGTGGCTCGCCCATCGGCTGCTCGGCGCGCTGCTTTCGCGCGAGGGGAACTACAAGGCAGCTTCACCGCTCCTGCTGCGCGCGATCGCCATTCGACCGACGTATATCAGCACCTACGATCACCTCTACCACGTGCTCTACCGCCTCGATCGTTATGAGGAGGCCATTCAGACCGCCGACCGCGGAATCGCCATGGCGCGCAAGCAAATTCAGCGCGTGCCCGACGACCAGGATGCGCGCGTGCACATGGCGACGCTGTTGGCGCGCATGGGACTGCGCGACGAGGCGCTGGAGCAACTCGCCCGCGCGCAGGAGCTCGGACCAAAGGACGGCTTCACCGCCTTTCACGTCGCGACCGTACACGCGATCCTCGGCAATCCAATCGAGGCCCTGTCAGCGCTTGAACAAGCCCAATCGCGCGGCTACTTCGTGCGCGCTGAATTGCGCAATGCCGAGTTCGATCCGCTGCGCGGCATGGCGCAGTTCCAGGCGCTCGGGCTGTAGCCGACGCCGCGGACTCTCACCGATCAGGGGCCGTCAGCTTGGAGCTGCTGCCCTGAGTCCCGTCGGACGTTGCTGGGTTGGCATTCGCGCCGGCTCCTGCAGCGGACTCGTCCGGTCCCCGCACCGCGACCGTCGCTGGCCTGCCGCCAGAAGGCTCCGCGGGGTCTTTGGGGCGGGCCTCCCGCGTTGTCGTGAGGCCTTGTGGGTGCATTGAGTTCGCACCGCCCTCGGCGTAGGTGGCACTCGGCTGGCCGGGGACCATCACCAGGATGCCGCCAACGACCAGCAACGCGGCAAGGGCTGTGAGTGACCAGGGACCGAGCAGCTTCTCTGTAGGCAGTGGACTGGGTGGGGTGCGGGTAGTCATGGGGAAGTCTCACCGGAACGTGCGGACTGCTAGATACAGGTAATCACGAAATCCGAGGCTCGGAGGTAGGACTTCCATCAGATTTTCTGCGGCTTCGTTACGGACTGCGCACCAGATTCGCGATCGAGGAGGGGGGGGCCAATTCAGGGCTGAAACAAGGGGTCCGGCCAGCTCACGCTGAAAAAATCGCCCTCGACACATGTCACTTGAGTGCTGCAGCACCAGTCGTTTTCCCATCCAGACTGCGTTCGGAAGTGCGACGTTGTGGGGATCGCACGCGGCGACTACACTCTTTGCCCCTTAGAATCCGCCGAGAACAGGCCCTCACCCGGCTTCCGCGGGTCGCCATGGACCTACCTCTCGTCATCCTCGATACCGAAACCGCCACCCTGCGCGGCCCTCCGCACTTGCTCGAGCTAGGTGCGGTTCGGGCGTCGGGTGGGGAAATCGTCGATCAATTCGCGGCCCTGGTGCGGCCTGAGGTGCCTGTCGATCCCGCCGCCACCGAGATCCACGGCATCGACGAAGCCATGATCGCGGACGCACAGCCCGCAGCGAGCGTGCTGAAGCGTTTCGCCCAATGGGTTGGCGACGACGCAATGGTGGCTCACAACGCCGACTTCGACGGGCGAGTGCTGGCCTTCGAATACACCCGTGCGCGCCTCGCTCCCCCGCCGGGCTGGCTGATCGACACGCTGCGCCTTTCGCGACGCCTGATCCCGGAAGCCCCCGACCACAAGCTGGCGACCCTCTGCGAGCACCTCGAACTCGAGGAAGGCGTCCACCACCGCGCGCTCGCCGATGCCGTCTGGTGCTGGAAGGTGCTCGAGGCCTGCGTCGAACGCATGGGGCCTGGGAGCGCGAGCGTGGCTCGGCTGGTCGAGGCCGCCGGGTCGCCGCTGACGATCGCTGCTTGCCGCCCGCGCGTGCGCGCGATGCTCAAGCAACGCCACCGTGCGCTCGAGCGCGCCTGCGCACAGCGCGAACAAGTCACACTTCTCTACGGCGACGACGCGTCGGCTCCACTGCCGCTCGCGGTGTTGCCGCGCGTCCTCTACGACCTCGGAGAACGAAGTTATCTCGAGGCCGAGTGCCTCTCGTCGGGGACGATCAAAACCTACCGCCTCGACCGGGTCCACAAGGTTCGCACCAGCACATGAAGAATCCCGCAATCCGCAACTTGGCGATCATCGCCCACGTCGACCATGGCAAAACGACGCTCGTCGACGCCATGTTCAAGTTCGCGGGCACGTTCCGCGCCAACCAGAAAATGGAAGTCTGCGTGATGGACTCCGACGCGCAGGAGCGCGAACGGGGCATCACGATCCTGGCCAAGAACACCGCCATCCAATACCTGGGCACGCGCATCAACGTCGTCGACACGCCGGGCCACGCCGACTTCGGCGGCCAGGTCGAGCGCACGCTGACCATGGCCGACGCGGTGCTGCTGCTCGTCGACAGCCACGAAGGCCCGATGCCGCAGACGCGTTTCGTGCTGAAAAAAGCCTTCGAACACGGGTTGAAGGCGCTGGTGATGATCAACAAGATCGATCGCCCGGATCAGCGCGCGGACAAAGTGCTCGACGAGATCTTCGATCTCTTCGTGGACCTCGGGGCCGATGCTTCACAGCTTGACTTCCCCGTCGTCTACGGTTCGGGGCGCGGCGGTTACGCCGTGCTTTCGCCGACCGACGAGCAGAAGGACATGAAGCCTTTGTTCGACATGATCATGCGCGAAGTGCCGACGCCGGACGTGGACGCGGGCGCGCCGCTGCAATTCCAGGCTTCGACGCTCGACCACGACGACTTCATGGGCCGTATCGCCATTGGCCGCGTGCAGCGCGGCACGTTGAAAGCCGGCATGCGCGTCGCCGTCAGCCACCCCGACCGCTCGAAACCGTTGCTGGGAGCGATCAAGCAATTGATGCGCATCGAAGGCCTGAACCGCGTGCAGGTCGAACAGGTCTATGCCGGCGACATCGCGATCGTGGGCGGCCTTGACGAAATCATGATCGGCGACACGGTCTGTCCGCCCGACGCGGTCGAGCCGCTGCCGGCGATCACGCTGGAAGAACCGACGATCTCGATGATGTTCTTCGTGAACAACTCGCCCTTCGCCGGACGCGAAGGACAGTTCATCACCAGCCGTCAGATCCTAGGCCGCCTCGAACTCGCGGCGCTGCGCGATGTCGCGCTGCAATTGCTCGAGACGGACAGCCCGGACACGTTCGAGGTCAAGGGGCGCGGCGTCATGCACCTTGGCGTGCTCGTCGAGAATATGCGCCGCGAGGGTTTCGAATTCGCCGTCGGCAAGCCGCAGGTCATCATCAAGAAGGTCGACGGCAAGACCTGCGAGCCGATTGAACGCACGACGATCGAAGTTCCGACCGAAAGCGCGGGCAAGATCATCGAATACCTCGGCAAGCGCCGCGGCGAGATGACGCACATGGAACCTTTCGGCACGCACACGCGCCTGGAATTCCTGGTGCCTTCGCGCGGCCTGATCGGCGCGCGCACGGCGATGATGACGCTTTCGCGGGGCGAGGCGATCCTGAGCCACGTGTTCGAAGCCTGGCAACCCGACGGCGGAGCGATTCCGCGCCGCGTCAACGGCGTGCTGATCTCCGATCGCGCCGGCGACACGGTGCCCTACGGTATGTTCGGCCTGCTCGACCGCGGCGAGTTCTTCATCGCGCCCGGCACGGCCGTCTATCCCGGCATGATCGTCGGCGAGCACGCCAAGGACTCCGACCTCGAGATCAACGTCTGCCGCGAGAAGAAGCTCACCAACATCCGCTCGGCCGGCAAGGACGACAACGTCAAGCTGCCGCCGCCGATCAACATGTCGCTGGAAGAGTCGCTCGAATACCTCGAGGACGACGAGTTGCTCGAAGTCACGCCCAAGTCGCTGCGCTTGCGCAAGCGCCTGTTGAGCGAGAACGAACGCAAGAAGGCCGTGCGCTCGGAGCGCAAGGCCCCGGTCGCATGAGCGAACAGGCCCTGCCGCCGAACGAGATCGCGCACTTCGCCAAGCTCGGCCGCGGGGAAGTCGAAAGCTACCGCCGCGCGTTGCAACTGCGCGGCGTGAACGCCTTCGTGCTGCCCTTGCGCGAGTGCGACGGCGGAACCTGAGGCTCCTTGGTCTGGCTCGCGGTCGCGAGCGCCGACCTCGAGCGCGCGAGCGCCGCGATCAGCGACTTCTGGCGCGAACAAGCGTAGTCGCCTGGAAATGAAGCGGGCGGCCTC
>JAYUOR010000667.1:0-7047 GCA_043760765.1 Planctomycetota bacterium
TGTGGCGCCGAGCGCGGAGTTTGCGTCGGGCGTGCGCGCCGGTTTTTGGTGGGCGGACTACGACCGCGATGGACTCGATGACGCGTTCGTTGTCGGCTCGGGCGGCGCGGCGCGGCTGTTGCGCAACTCCGGCGACGGATCGTTCGAGGATGTCTCGCTCCTGTCGGGACTCGACGGTCTTGGCGCTGCGAGCTTCGCGGCGTGGAACGACTACGATCGCGACGGTGCGCCCGATGTCTTTGTGGGCACGCAGTCCGGGCCTGGTCACTTGATGCGCAACGCCGGCGACGGCACGTTCCAGGACGTGACGCAGTTCGTCGGACTCATGCACTCCGGCCGGCATCTCGCTGCGCAGTGGTTCGACTATGACCTCGATGGATTGATCGACCTTTCCGTGCGCACCGACACGGGTGAGCATCTTTATCACGCGATTTCGCGCGGCCACTTCGAAGCAGTCGATCTCGGCAGCGTGAGGCCTGGACCGATCATCGATTCGTCAGCGGACATTGTTGAGATCAACACCGCCGTGCAAACCGACAGCTCCACGCCTGTCGCGCTCGATAAGAACAACGACAAACCCGCGGTTTACAGACCCAACGCCCGTCCGCCGTCAGGATTGACCAGCGTGCCCGTTCGACCGACGCGTCTGGCGACTGCGCCGCCGCTGCCGCCGCCCGGCAGTTACCTCATCTCTGCCTGTCCGCCGCGCATCGCGGATTCCTCGAGCGGCGGATGCCTGCAAGCCTCGTCCTTGGCCACGCTGGGCATGCTCTATCCGCTCACGATCGACCTCAACGTCAGCGGCGCAGGCGATGTCGGCATCGGCACGACGACTCCGGCGGCGAAGCTCGATGTCGTGGGTACTGCGAACATCAGCGACACCCTGACGCTGAACCCGAGCGGCGATCAAGCACTCAACGTCAACACGGGCAGCATCTACAAGGGCGGCTTGTTGTTCGCGCACACCAATGGCGGGCTTGGTAACACCGCGATTGGAAGCGAAGCACTGTTCAGCGTGTCCACGGGAAAGGTCAACACGGCCAGCGGAAATCATGCGCTCTTCTCCAACACGACCGGCAGCTACAACACCGCCAGCGGGAAGTCGGCGCTCTATTTCAACACGAGCGGCGATGGGAACACTGCCAGTGGGTTTGGGGCGCTGTACTCCAACACGACAGGCAGGCTCAACACGGCCAGCGGGCTTTTGGCCCTCTTCACCAACACGACCGGCTACTCGAACACTGCCAGCGGAAACCGGGCGCTTTTCAACAACACGAGTGGCGATTCCAATACTGCCAATGGAAATCTGGCGCTGTTCAAGAACACGTCCGGCTTCAACAACACTGCCAGCGGAGTCGACGCGCTTCGCTACAACACGTCCGGCAGCAGCAACACTGCCAGCGGAGTCGACGCGCTGCGCTACAACACGAGCGGCAGCAAGAACACTGCCAGCGGGTATGCGGCGCTCTTCGCCAACACGATCGGCGACGGCAACACTTCAAGCGGATATCGGTCGCTCCTCCAGAACACGTCAGGCAAATACAACACTGCGAGCGGATTTCAGGCGCTCTCTTCCAACACAACCGGCTGGACGAACACTGCCAGCGGCAGTGGCGCGCTCAGGGGCAACACGACCGGCGGTGGCAACATTGCCATCGGTCTCAATGCGGGCGTAAACATCACAACGGGCGACAGCAACATCGCGATCGGCAATCCAAGTGTGGCCGGAGATAGTGCGACGACGAGGATCGGCACGAGTGGCATTCAGGCTCGGGCCTTTGTTGCCGGCATACGTGGCGTGACGACCGGCGTTGCCAACGGGATTCCCGTCCTCGTCGACAGCAACGGCCAGCTCGGCACGGTGTCTTCTTCGCGGCGCTTCAAGAAAGACATCGTCGACATGGGCGCTGCGACCGAGAACCTGCTCAAGCTGCGGCCGGTGCGCTTCCGCTACAAGCAGGAACAGACGATGCCGGATGGCAGCGAAGTGCCGATGGAGTACGGGCTGATCGCGGAAGAGGTTGCCGAAATCTTCCCCGACCTCGTCGTCTATGGCGACGACGGCAAGCCATTCACCGTCAAGTACCACATCTTGAGTTCGATGCTGCTCAATGAGCTCGAGAAGCTGAACGACAAGATCGAGGCAGAAAACGCAGCGCACGCGCGGGACCTGGAGGAGTTGCGCGGCCGCTTGACGGCTCTCGAGGCGCGAGCATCTCCTGCCGCGGATCTCAGGGACGGCCGCTAGGAACTGCAAGCTAGCGAGCGACCGATCGGGAGCCGGAACTCGATACCGACTCCCGATCTTCGCCGCCTACTTGCCGAGCAACTCCTCATCGTGCAGCCCGGCGAGCAGAGCCGGGCGTCATGCGATCCGCGCTCCGGCGATTTGTGATGGTTGCCTGATTCCGTGGCTGTGTAAGTGCGCAGGAGTGGGCCTTGCTATCGCCGCGCGCAGGCGTGAGTTGGCTGGCCGGGCCAGGGTCCGCCTCGGCGCACTCGGCCGGACTTACTGACGGCTCAGCACCCAGCCGGCCCAGTCGCGAACGGGCGCGCGGCGCGCAATGCGCTGCGATTTGGCGCGCCAGAGCGCCTCCTCGGGCGAGAGCTGGTCGATCCACATGCCCTTATAAAATCCGAGCATCAGTTCGCGCGTCGTGTCGTCGTTGACCTTCCACAACGAAGTCACCACGATGCGCGCCCCGGCGGCGTGTAACGCCTTTTGGAACGAAGCGACACCTTGTCCGGCTGAAAGCGTGCCGACGTTGGTGTCGCACGCGGACAAGACGACGAGTTGGCAGCCCGAGAGATCCAGCGTGGCCAATTCTTCTGCCGTGATCACAGCATCGAAACCGTGTTCGTCAGATCCCGCGTTCGCACCCGTGAGCGCCAAGCCGCAGAGCGCCAAAGGTGAGCGCTGCGCCAGAGTTGATTCCGACGCGCTTGCGGCGCCGGGCGCGCTGCGCACGAAGAAGCCGTGTGTTGCGATATGAATGGCACTCGCCTCGGCCGCGGCTTGCACGAGCGCGTGTTTGGTCGCCTCCCGCTTGGTAAGCCTTACGATGTGCGAGCCGACGTCGTGTGTCTCACCATAAAGCTTCGTGAGCGCATCGATTTCGTTCTGCGTCTCCCACAGTGCGCCAAAACCCGCCGGCTGCGCGTCGGCGCGAATGGCCTTGGCCAACCGCGAGGCCGTATCGCCACGCGCCAGCTGCACTGTCGCATCCGGCTTGGGTTGGTAGTCGTAGTCGACTCCGCCGAGCGCGAGAAATGTGCCTGAAGTCGCCGCATGAACGCCGGTGCTGGAGAGCCTTGCGGAAGTCGCGGCCACGACGATGCGCGCCTTGTCGCCAAGTCGGCCGCCCTGCAGCGGCATTGCGTCCAGCGCAACCAAGTGCAGTGCGTCGTCGAGGGCGACGCGCCAACGCGCAGCATCGCCAATCGACGCGAGCAGTGGATCGATCACCAACCGGCGCAGTGCTTCGCCTGCCTTCGCTTCGCTGGCAACAGCCTCGGGTTCGCCAGAACCGATGGCGAAGCGCCAAGCTTGGACCGCTGCCGCGATCGGCGCGAGCGGGCCCAGATCGAACTTGCGCACGGGTTGGTTAGCGCGCAACACGAAGGCGCACAGGCGTGCTTCGCGCGGAGTCGACAGCGGCGCGTCGAGCGCGCGTACGTCGATGCGCCAATAGGCGATCAGGGCCTCGTCCGCTGCCAGGCTGCGCCCAATGACTCCTGCACTTGGCCGTGCGCCGGCCAGTTCCGGCCCGATCAGCCCTGTCAGTGCATCGCGAAGTTCGCGTTCAACGCGTTCCTTCACGGCGATTGCGGCTTCGAGCACGGCGGCATCCTGAGTGCCAGCGCCCACTTTGGCGACCTCACGCGCGGCCTCGCGAACTTTTCGGCGCAGCGCTTCGACATCCGCTGACGAACCCGCCTGCGTACAGCGCAGCAGCGCGGTCCCGATGCCGCGCGCGGATTCCGCCAATTCGAATGCAAGCGCATCGGCCTGTGCGCGCTGTGGCTTGGACGCGGTCGCATCGAGAAGTGCAATCCCGTCGGACACCAAGCGCGACCAATGCGCCTGCGCCGCCTCCGCCTGGCTCATCGAAAGCGTCGTCGCACAGCGCGCGAGATAGCCTTGCGCGTCGAGCAACGCTTCGCGGGTGAGTTCGAACGCTCGATCCTGCTTGCCCAGCTTCAAATTGAGCCGGGCGGCGGCCTCTCGCATTTCGGCGAGGTCCGGATTCTCCGGTGGCAGAGCGCGCGTCGCTGCCCTGAGCGCGGCTTCGGCCTGCTGCAGTGCCTGTTCCAGTTCGCCGACGCCCAGGCGTGCCTGCCCGGTGATCGAGAACAGACGCCAGTCGCCCGACGCATCGTGGAGACCCAGTTCGACGCGCAACTGACGCCGAGCTTCCATGACGCGCAGCGAATCTTGGAAGCGGCCGAGTTTGTTGTACGCATCGGCGAGGGCGAAGTCGCACATCTCCGCGTCCGTGGTCGCGTTCATTTTCAAGCGCTGAAAGCTCGCGCTGAGCGCTTCGAATTCCGCGCTCGCCTCATTGAATTCGCCTGCGTGCAGCATGCAGATGGCCAGATTGTGGCGCGCGCGCAGCGACTCGGCGTGATCGGGTCCGTAGAGCCGTGAATAGACGGCGATCAGGCGCTGGTGAGTCGCTCGGGCAGCACGATCGTCGCCCATGGCATTCAGCGTTGCGGCCAGATTGGTTTGTGCCGCCAGCAGCCGATAGTCCGTGGCACCGAGAACCTTGGACAGCACTTCGATTGCGCGCTCCTCGTTGCGCCGAGCTTCGTCGAGATCCCCGAGTTCGAACTGCACCGTGCCGAGAGACATGCGCGCCTGCGCAGTGGTTGCGTCCTCGGGTCCGAGCAGGCGTTCGTAATCCGCCACCGCCGGCGCAATCGCGTCACGCGCGGCTTCCGGTTGGTACGCCATGAGCAACGCCAGGCCGAGGTTGAAACGCGACGTCGTTGATTCCAGGCTGCCTGCGCCGTACGCACGGTCCGAAATGGCGAGCGCGCGTTCGCACCATGGCATGGCGTCCTCGCCGCGTCCAAGCTCTCCGAGCAATCCACACAGAGTGCCCTGCACTTGCAACACTGCCCGACTGATCGGCGGGTAGCGATCCGCTTCATATCGAACCAGCGCTTCGAAAACCTTCAGGCTGACTCCCGCGCCGCCCCAGGTGCGCAGTTCGTCCGCGACCAGCCACAGTGTTCCATGGGCGTTCGTGTTGTATTCGACACCGGGAGCGGCGAGCAGCGCTTCGACGATCGGCTCGAGCAATTCTCGCGCGGCGAGCTGATTTTCGGCTTGCACAATTGTCCGGGCTTCTGCGAAGGCCGCTTCCAGCTCTTCGCTTGCGAGCCGCGATGCTTCGGATCCGGGCATTTCGCGGATGCGCAGACGAACGATTCCAGCCGCTGAGTCGTTCTGTCCGTCGACCTGAATCTTCAGCACGGTTCCTGCCTGGATCGGCGTGCGTACCCAGGCCGTTGTGCCGCCACCGTCGTTGTCGTTGCGCAGCTGCAGCTGGCCATCGGCGCTCTCGACCTGCAGAAACGGATCACAGTCGTCGGACTCGGCCCACACGAAGATGACGCCGGCGCTGACGACGGTGTAGTTCACGGTCACGGTCGGGCCGTGACCGGCAACCAAGGGCGACGTGCTCGAAAGTGTGAGCTCCTGATCGAGCCGCGCGGGCTCCTGCGCCACGGCAGTCGTGAGCAGGAACGCACTCGCGAAGAAGCTGAAAACAATTCGACGCATGTCTTGAAAAGTCTACGCGCAGTGAACCGGCAGCAGGAAGCTAGACGGTACGGTACCAGGCTCGAGTTCGACACCCAGCCCGTATCCTGCGCACTTGAGCGGATCGCCGACGCATCGCAGGAGAGCGTGTTCAATGTAGAGTGATTCGAGCGAGTGTCCGAATCGTCAACGCCGGACGGCAACGCTGCAACGCGAATCCATCTCCCTCGGACGCCCGAACTTCGAGAGACCCACCATGCGCACACAACTATCGGTCTTCCTACTGCAATTCGCCAGTCTAGCGCCGCTGTGCGCGCAAGTTTCGCGAACGGTGCTGGACACCTCGCGGCCCTTCGTCCGCATTCAGGGAACCGAGCTGCAGAACGCGCTCGCGACCGACAGCGGTGCTTCGAATGGCTCCGGCAACTACTGCGCGGCAAGCGTCTGCTCCGTAAGCGCGCGGGCCTGGCACAACCAACCTGTCCCCGGTGGCGGCACGCTCTCTCCGATCGCTTTCGCAAACGACGCGACGGTGTCTGCCTCGGGTCGAATCGCGTTCTTCGCGCACGTGAACGGCGCATCGCGCAACCACGGGATCTTCATGGCCGATGCGCAAGGTCTGCACCCGATCGCGATTGGGTGCGGCGGCGGTGGCGGCAGCGGAAATCCGGGCAGCGCTTGCGGCGATCCCTCGCCGATCGGCGGCACGTTCAGCGGTTTCTTCGACGGGACGTTTTTCGTTCCGGCGACCAACGCTTCCGGCGACGTGCTGTTCCTCGCGGATGTGAATGGCGGCTCGGCGCCGCGCGGATTGTTCCTCTATTGCGCCGCGTCGCAGAGCTTCGTGAAGATCGCGGCCGTCGGCGACGGTTCACCCGCGGGCGGAACGCTCGGCGCCGTGGGCCCGGGCTCGATCAACGACGCGGGCGATGTTGTGTTCCTGGCTACGGGCTCGTCGGTAAACGACCATGAACTCCTGCGTTGGTCGAACTTCGTATTGACCAAGATCGCGCGCGTCGGCGACCCGGCGCCGGGCGGCGGCGTGTTCCAGTATCTCGGCGGCGAAAGCCTCGGCTTCATCGACGGCACGAACATTCCCGTCGGTCCGCTGCCCGACATCAACAACGCAGGCCAGATCGCGTTCCGGCCGGTCGTCAGCGGCGGCAGCGTCTCGCGCGGCGTGCTCGTGTCCTTCGGCGGCACGCAGCAGTGGTACGTGCGCGCCGGAGATCCGACGCCCGCGGGCGGCGTCTTCTTCGACATCTACTCCTCGAACA
>JAYUOR010000668.1:0-2757 GCA_043760765.1 Planctomycetota bacterium
GCAAGGCAAGCTGCGCTCCCTTTTCAGCCAGGCGCTGCCGACGGACGGCGGACAATTGTTGGTCCAGGACGAAGCCGGAAACGCCATCGGCCTGGGCGACCTTCAGGTTTCATTCGTCGGGAACGATTGGTATCTGCGCTCGATGTCGAGCGAGATGACCGGCAAGCCCGTCTTCGAGATCGCGCCCGAGTCGCGCCAGATCGTCGAGCGCGAGGACGGTTCGATCGCCTTCGTCGGCGAAGTCAATCTGTCGAACTGGGCGCTCGCCGAATTGGGCGTGCAATCCAGCGACCAGCACTTCATCGGCAACTTGGTGTTGCTCGCGTCGCCGTTCGTCGGTCCGGCCACGGCCTTCGTTCCCAACCCGGCCGCGCCGATCGCGCCGCTGATTCCCGACGTCATCGTCAGCACCGTGGGAGGACAGATCACGCGCGACGGCAGCGTCGCCGGCATCAGCGCCTATTCGATGACCACCGTGTCGTGCAACATCGGAAACACGGATGCGATCTGGATGACGTGTGGCGGGGGCCCGACCTGCAACAAACATCCGGTGATTGGTCAGCAGATCTACCGTCTGCAAACCACCGTGCAGGGCTACAAAAAACTTCGCCAGATCGGCATGAGCTGGCTCAAGCACGGCTTCTGCGCCGCCGACGCGCCGAGCTGCACCAACCTGGTCCCGGGCTCGGTCTACACGCCGAACGGAAGCTGCGACTGGCTCGGGCCCTTCGCCACCGACACCTACGGAGCGGGGCTGAACGGCGACCAAGGAAACCACGGGCCGCGCTCGAACGTCAATCCCTGGACCGGCCTCTACACCTATCCCTACCCCAATCCGTCCGCGCCCTGGACCACCTGCGGTACGGCCCCTGGCGGCGGCGCGCCGATCTGCCGCCGCACGCAGGTGCACGACAACGATCTCAATCCGGCGTTGTTCCCCAACTCGATCTACGCGGGTGAAGTCGTCTACATCGTGACCGATGAACCGACCACGCCCGCTGCACCGCAGCGGATGAACAACTATTCGATCCGCAAGCTCAACACGCCGACCGGCGCCCCGCCGTACACGCTCAGTTTCTCGGGATCGACAATTCCGTTCATCGGCGGAGTGGTGTGGTGGGCTCAGAACGACGCCGGTGTCACGGTCACCAACATCGACGTGCTCGGCGACGGCCGCATGATCATGGGCTACAAGGCGACCAGCCTTGGCGGCGGTCAATATCACTACGAGTACGCGCTGACCAACAACTGCAGCGACCGCGGCGCGCAGTCGATTTCGTTCCCCCTTCCGGCCGGCGCCAGCTGCACATGGCCGTCGTTCGGCGACGTCGATTACCACTCGGGCGAGCCGTACGACGGCACCGATTGGGACTTCACCGTCGGCACGAGCGCGACCTGGACGACGTCTTCGTACGCCACGAACGTGAACGCCAACGCACTGCGTTGGAGCACGACCTACACCTTCGCGTTCGACTGTGACCGCGCGCCGGTCCAAGGCCAGGCGACAATCGGGTACTTCAAGCCGGGCACGCCGTCGTCGATCGACGTGGCGGTCGACGTGCCCGGTCCGGCGAGCGCGGCGCTCGAGTACTGCACGGCCAAGCAGAACTCGGTCGGTTGCACGCCGCAGATCTTCGGCGTGGGCACGCCCTCGGCAACTGCCGGCTCTGGCTTCACGGTCAGCGCCGTCAACGAGATCAACAACAAGCCGGGGCTCTTGCTCTACACCTCCGGCGGTCAGGCGGCCTCACCGTTCACTGGGGGCACGCTGTGCATCGGCACCCCGATCAAGCGCTCGGTCCCGCTGAATTCCAACGGCACTCCCCCGCCGAATAACTGCACCGGCGTCTTTGCGATCGACATGAACACGTTCGCGGTCGGCGGACTCGGCGGCGCGCCCGCGCCGTTCCTGACCGCGCCGAACGCCGTGATCTGCGCGCAATTTTGGGGCCGCGACAATGGCTTCAGCGCGCCGGACAACACCTCACTCTCGAACGGCTTGCTCTTCACGGTCGGGCCGTGAACGGCTGAGCGCGACAAGCGTCGCGATTCGATTCACTGGGCGGTCTTGGAAGAGATTCCAAGACCGCCCGGTTCGTTGATCGGGTACGCCACCTGGCTGCGTACACTTCGACGATGCAGGAGACAATCGTCCTTCGGGACAAGCACGCTTCGTTCGCCGAAATCCTCCCGTCGCGCGGCGCGCTGGTTTCGCGTTTCTTCGCGGAGGGTGAAGAAATTCTCTTCGTCGACGGGCCGGCGCTCGCCGATCCGAAGGCCAACGTGCACGGTGGAATCCCGGTGCTGTTCCCGATCGCCGGGAAATTGCCCGACGGAAAGTACCCACACGGCGGCAAGACCTTCGCCATGCCCCAGCACGGCTTCGCGCGCACGCGCGCCTGGCGCGTGAGCGAGAAGGCCTCGGATCGCCTGCGCTGTGTGCTCGATTCCGATCAGGCAACGCTCGCGCAATTCCCATGGCGTTTCAGCGCGGAATTCGAAGCGAGCGTCGCGAATGGCACGCTTTCTGTCTCGCTGACTGCAACGAATCGCGATGCGGCGCCGATGCCGTTCCACGCCGGCTTCCACCCGTATTTCTCGATCCCGCGCGCCGCGAAATCCGAGGCACGCGTCGAGACCGATGCTCGCCACGCCTTCGACAACGTCAGCGGCAGACGCGGGCCGATATCGCAGATCGACCTGAACGAACTCGACCTGCACCTCGAGGATCACACGCGCGCCGGCACGATCCTCCAG
>JAYUOR010000669.1:0-2756 GCA_043760765.1 Planctomycetota bacterium
CAGGGCGTCCTCGAACTGCGAGCCGGTCAGCGCGGTCGTCTGACCGGACGCCATGTCGCGCGCGGCCATCGAGTAGAAAGCCATGCCGAAGATGTAGTCGATCTCGACGCCCGTTTTGCCCGCGACCTTCAGTGCGTCGGCTTCGAGCAAGGCCTCCTCGATGTGTCCTTGCGCGATCAGGGTGCGCAGCACGAAGACGCGCGTCTTCAGCGTGGCTCCGTCCAACTTCTCCGCCGCGCTGAAGGATTGCAGCGCGTCGTCGAGTTTGCCATCGGCAAGAGACTTGCGACCCCTGGCGATCAGTTCGTCCACGCTTTCGAGCGCAGACGCGCCGAGGCCAAAGGGCGCGAAGCGCGCGCGAGAGACGCAGCGTTCGGCAGGCAAGGGAAGCGCAGCGGAAAGGGGCAGGGCAATCAGAAGGAAAATCGACATGGAGGAGGGGTGCAGCGATCCAACGCTCAGCGTGGGATCAGTCCTGGTCTTGACGCGGGGGCGTTTCAGGTGTTGAGGGCAGTTTTTTCGAAGCCTCGATGGCCTTGGGCAGGAGAAATTCCTTCACGTAGGCCTGGGAGTCGGGGTGGATTTCCAGCGAGCGTTCGAAGTGGGGGATGGCAGCGATGGGGTTGTCTCTGATGGGGAATTCGAGTTCGCCGAGCGTCCGCTCGGCGAGCGCCCAGGCCACCTTTAGTTGGTCGCGCTCCGCAGGTTTCAGGTCCGCAGCCTGGCACTGTTCGTCGGCCAGGCGCCTAGCTCCCAAAAGGAGTTCCTCCGCCCGGGAGAGGTCCGTGCGCGTGTGGTTGATGGCCATGCGCGCCGCGTCCGTGGCAAGCCGTGCGTCGAGCGGCGCCAGCTCGACGGCCCTCAGGTACCAGCCCCAGCTGGCGGCATAGGCATCCGCCGAACTCTTGAGCCGCAAGGGAACGGCCTTGGCAAAGCGCTCGCGTTCCTTGCGCGAATCGAAGTCGCTCTCTTTCACGCCGGCTGATTTTCGCAGGGACTTGAGCTTCTTTGGGTCGAGCACTTCCTTCCGGCTGGCCTTGCCGAACCACTCGGCCTCATCAGCCAGGAAGTCGGCCGCTGTCTGGGCGCTCTCAGCCGACGCGCGCGCGCACTGTGCGTCGCCGGGCAGCTGTTGGGCGAGATCTGCAAACACGGCCGCGGACTCGACCAGCTTCTTCTGATCGCGGTAGCGCTCTGCGATCTGCTTTAGCCCGGCGATGCCGCTGGGAATTCGTCCAGCCGACTGCGGATCAACTGCGGACGGGTCGAGAGTGAGGAGTCCCGGGCCGAGCGCGGTCATCGAAAGGAATTCGACGCGCGCATCATTCAGCTTCCCGCTGTCGAGCAGGATCCATCCGCGAACGGCTTTGCAGAGGGCTTCATATTCCAGGCATGACTTCAAGTAGCGCGGGTCCAACTGCCGCACGCGCTGGAAGTTGCGTTCGGCTTCCTTGAGCTGATCGTTCCAGTTGCCCTCGAACTGCGGCCGCCAATCTCGCGACGCCGAACACCTGAAGTACTCCAGCGCCGGATACCAATACACGAGAGGCTGGTTCGAGGCCCTGGCTTGCAGGCGCTGGAAGATGCGGATCAATCCCTCTGTTCCGCTGATGGAAAGCGTCGCGCGCGCCACGAGGCCCATCAAACGTGCATCGCCGGGGCTGGAAACCAAGCCGCGTTCCGCCGCCGACTGGGCTTCGACAATTTTGCCGACGTCGAGGTAGATCTCGGCCAACGTTGCAAACGCGCGAGCGTCGGTGGACTTTTCGGCCATGCGCGAGCGCAGCGCAGTTTCGATTTCGCTCAACTGAGCTGCGGCCTCGGTTCCCGGCGTCGCGCGCAGCCTGCGCTGAACTTCGAGACCCGCTTCAGCAAGCACGACTTCCGCCGCGGGATCGAGCGCGAGGCGCTCAGCCTGTCGGACGGACAGGAGTGCGAGCGCTCGCCGCGCGCAGTCGAGGGCTTCATCTTGAAATCCCAATGCGCGTGCCGCGCGGCTCTGGCCGAGCAGGGCAGTGGGCGTCGCTCCCGCACGCGCGAAGGCATCGCGCGCTGGACCATACAACTCGGTTCTGCCCGCCGTAGCCAGAGTCAGGCGAGCGTAGCCAGCCGCCTCGAGCAGTTCCGGCTGACCGGGAGTCTCTGCCAAGGCCTGCTCGATGACCACGAGTTCTTCGTCGAAGCGCGCCTCCTGATGCAGACGTCTGGCACGGTCGAGCGACGGCAAGGCGAACAGCCGCTCGCTGTACTCCCTCAGGTCCTTCCAGCGATGATCCGCCAGTGCCTGGTCTGCCGCCGCGACCAGTTCCGCTTCACCCTGAAGCATCGGCGTCCCGTCGACACGCGGCTCGCCCGCAGACGGTGCGGCCTCCGTCCGTTGCGGTTGCTCGCTCGAAGGACTCGCGCCAGGATCCGCAATCGGGGCGGAGGGCTGAACCGGTGGCGGCGGAATGGCCGATGCCATCCGTACCAGGGTCTGGGAGAGCACCGTGGCGAGCAGCTTCAGAGGCGGCGGCGCATCAGCGCGGGACGCTGCGGGCGGGTCGATCGGGGGCTGGACTTCCATCCGAATCGTCGGCGCCGCTTCCTCGACCTTGGGCTGCGCGAGGCTTGGGACCACCGGGCGACTCCCGGGGCCGAGCGGCCCGGCGCTTGGGCCGCCGCCGGTCGCTCGACAGCTCGCCAAGCCGAAGGCCAGCAGGGTCCAGTGGAAAGGCTTCATGCAGTGCTTGGTCAACGACCGAGGCCCGAAATTC
>JAYUOR010000670.1:0-2755 GCA_043760765.1 Planctomycetota bacterium
CAGACCGGTGTGGTGTTCGATCACGATCACGGCATGGCCGCGATCGCACAAGCGCTGCAGCACGCGCGCCAAGTGAGCCACGTCGGAAGCGTGCAGGCCGGTCGAAGGCTCGTCGAGCACGAGCACGCTCTTGCCCGCTTCGTCGCCCAGCTGAAGTTCACTGGCGAGCTTGATGCGCTGAGCCTCGCCGCCCGAAAGCGTCGTTGAACTCTGGCCAAGCGGCAGATAGCCCAGGCCGACATCCGCCAGCGTCGCCAGCACGCGCATGGCCTGCGGTTGGTGCTCCAGGAAACTTAGCGCTTCGTCGACCGTCATGTCGAGCACGTCGGCGATCGAGCGTCCGCGGAATTTGACTTCGAGAACTTCGGGCGTGAAGCGCCGGCCGGCGCATTCCTCGCACGGGAGCCACAGGTCGGCCAGGAATTGCATCTCGACCTGCGTCGCGCCGCGTCCTTCGCAAGCCTGGCAGCGGCCCTTCGTGGAATTGAATGAAAAGTGGGCCGGACCAAAGCCGCGCAGGCGCGCGTCCGGAGTGCGCGCGAACAATTCGCGCAGCGGGTCCATGAGACCGGTGTACGTCGCGGGGATCGACGCCGGACTGCGGCCGATCGGCGAAGCATCGATCAGCACGAGGCGCGGCCGTTCACCCGCAGGTGTCGACAGGCGCTTCCAGCGTCCCGCGGGACCTTCGCCCGTGAGCGCCGGCACCAGGCAATCGAGGATCAGGGTGCTCTTGCCCGATCCGGACGGACCGCACACCCCGGTCAAGGCGCCGAAACGGGCGCGAAACTCGACATCCTGCAGATTGTGGAGCCGGGCGCCGAAGAGAGCGATTTCTTCGACTGGGCCGGACTTCGCGGGCTGAATCGCACGCTGCTCCGCGCGCAGCCGGATCTCGCCGCGCAGCGCGCGGCCGGTCAGAGAATTGGGATCGGCTTCGATTGCGGCCGGCGTCCCGCTGGCGACGACGTTGCCACCCAGGCGGCCGGCGCCGGGGCCGAGATCGACGATCCAATCCGCGCGCCGCATGAGGCTCTCGTCATGCTCGACAACGATCACGGTGTTGCCGCTGTCGCGCAATTCGAGCAGCGCATCGGTCAAGCGCGCGGTGTCAGCGGGGTGCAGGCCGACCGTCGGTTCGTCAAGCACATAGCACACGCCGGTCAGCTGCGAACCCAGGCTCGCGGACAGTCGCACGCGCCGCGCTTCGCCGCCGGAAAGCGTCGAGGTCGCGCGGTCGAGAGTCAGATAGCCGAGCCCGACGCGCTCGAGCAGCGAAAGGCGCGACTCCAATTCCGCGAGCACGCTGGTAACGGATTCCGCGACCTTTTTCGAGGCGCGCAGCGATCGAACCCAAACCAGTGAATTCGCCACGCTGTCGCTGAGCACCTCCGGCAGTCGCCGGCCCTCGACGATCGTGAAACGCGCTTGTGGCTTGAGCCGTTCTCCCTCGCAGTCCGGACAGGTGCGCCGCGACATGACGGTTTCCAGCAGCGCCGACCACTCGGCATCTTCGGCCTTCGTATGCCAGGCATCGATGTGGCCGCACAGTCCGGTCCACGGTGCGCTGTAGCGCTCTTCGACGTCGGCGTTGGCGAAGGTCTTTTCGATCTCGACGTGATAGATCGGCTTGGCGCCCTCCCCGCGCATCAAGAGAGCTTGCTGAATCGGGTTGAGTTCCGCGAACGGACGCTCGACACGAATCTTGTGCTGGCGCGCGACGGTCAGGAAAAGGTTCTCGTAGTAGCCCTTGCCCCGCACGAGGTAGCGCGCAAACTTCGAATGGATCGCGCCTTCGAGCAGCGACTCCGCCGGCGCGATCACGAGCAACGCGGGATCGCATTGGACTTTTGCGCCGAGTCCATCGCAGCCCACACAGGCGCCGGCGTGCGTGTTGAACGAGAAGTGGCGCGGATCGAGCCGCTGCTCGAGGCGGAAACCGCAGACCGGGCAGGCACCCTGGGTCGAAAAATCCAGACGCACGCCCGCGTCGGACTTCTTCTGGGTCAGCGCGCTGACACGTCCCCCGGAAACATTCGCAGCCTGGGCTACGGCATCGGCGATGCGCGAACGCGAAGCCGCGTCGAAGCTGACCCGGTCGACGACGAGATCGACGATGGCCTCAGGACCAGGCAGCGCGAGCTTGCCGTCCAGGCGCGACTCGACGCCGTCGATCAAGGCGCGCAAGAACCCGGCGCTGCGCCACGATTTCACGGCCTGTTCGAAGGTCGCCTGGCGTTGCTTTTCGTCGGCGCCCTGGATGTGCGAAAGCGGCGCGAGCACAAATCCGCGCTCGCCGGCGAGTTCCTTGACGATGCGCCGCGCGATCGCGCCGGCGTCGGTGACCAGCAAAGGCTTCAGGTGCTCGGGGCAGCGCACGCTGCCGGCGCGCGAGAACAGCACGCGCAGGTGATCGTGAATCTCGGTGGTGGTCGCGATCGTCGAACGCGGGTGGCCACGCGACGTGCTCGCTTCCACGGCGACCGAGGGCCCCAGGCCCTCGATCTTCTCGACCGGTGGTTTGTCGCGCGCGCCGAGGAACTGACGCGCGTAGGTCGAAAGCGATTCGACGAAGCGGCGTTTGCCCTCGCTGTAGATCGTGTCGAGCGCCAGCGAACTCTTGCCCGAGCCCGAAGGTCCGGTGACCACGGTCAGCGCGTCGCGCGGGATCGTCACGTCGATGCCCTTCAAGTTGTGCGTGCGCGCTCCGAACACGCGGATCTCGCGCGGCGCGCTCTCGCTACCCAGTTCGCTG
>JAYUOR010000671.1:0-2750 GCA_043760765.1 Planctomycetota bacterium
GCCGCCCAGCGCAGACAAGCCAGGCCCGTTCCCATGTCGACTCCGGACTTCGTCCACCTACACGTTCATTCGGAGTACAGCCTGCTCGACGGGGCGAACCGGATCTCCGATCTGATCGGCGCCTGCGTCAGCGACAAGCAGCCCGCGATCGCGCTGACCGATCACGGCAACATGTTCGGGGCGATCGAGCTCTACCAGGCCGCGACAGCCAAAGGCATCAAGCCGATCCTGGGTTGCGAAGTCTACGTGGCGAAGAAGTCGCGTCTTGAACCGCACAACCGCAGCGACAACGGCTATCACCATCTGACCTTGATGGCGCGCGATCAGCAGGGCTTTCACAACCTGCTGAAATTGTGCACGCAGGCCTACACCGAAGGTCTGCACACGCGGCCGCGCATCGACAAGAGCCTGCTGGCGCAGCACGCGGCCGGCTTGACCTGCCTGTCGGGCTGTCTGGCCGGTGAAATCAACCAGCTGTTCCTGCGCGGCGACGAAGCGAGAGCCGAGCAGGTCACCGCGGAGTTTCGCGATCTCTTCGGCAAGGAACATTTCTGGCTCGAGCTGCAGCGCAACGGCATCGACATCCAGGACAAGGCCAACGAAGCGCTCTGGCGCCTGCACCAGCGCACGAACGTGCCGCTGGTCGCGACGAACGATATCCACTATCTGCGCCACGAGGATTGCGCCGCACAGGATGTGTTGTTGTGCATCAATACCGGTGCGAAGCGCGCCGACGAGAAGCGCTTCCGCTTCGACACGGACTCGCTGTTCTTCCGCACGCGCGCACAGATGGGCGAGATCTTCAGGGATCTGCCGCAGACGCTGGCCGCGACGATGGACGTGGCCGAGCAAGTGGCCTTGAAGCTCGAATTCGGCAAGTACCGCGTGCCGTTGTTCAAGGCCGACGACGGCGAAGCACCTGAGTCGATCTTCGATCGTCTGTGCGAACAGGGGCTCGCCCGGCTCTACGCCAACGATTCGACGCGCGCGCGCGCGCGCATGGAAAGCGAGCGCAAGGTCATCCGCGAGATGGGCTTCGTCTCGTACTTCCTGATCGTCTGGGACCTGATCCGCTGGTCGCGCGAAAACGGGATTCCCGTCGGCCCCGGGCGCGGTTCGGCCGCCGGATCGATCGTCGCGTACCTGCTTGGGATCACCAAGGTCGATCCGCTGAAGTACGACCTCTTGTTCGAACGCTTCCTCAACTCGGCGCGCGTGTCGATGCCCGACATCGACATCGACTTCTGCAAGGAGGGCCGCGAGCGCGTGCTCGAGTACACGCGCACGCGCTACGGCACAGACCACGTCGCGCAGATCGTGACCTTCGGGACGATGGCCTCGCGCACCGTCGTGCGCGATGTGGCCAGGGTGCTCGACTTACCGCTCGCGGAAGTCGATCGCCTGACCAAGAAGATTCCGACCGGCCCCAACGCGCCGACGCTCGCCGAGGCGTTGAAGACCGACCGCGATCTGGCCGCGGCGCGCGACGAAAATCCCGCCTATCGCGAGATCTTCGAGCTCTCGACGCGCCTGGAAGGCATGGCCCGCCACATTTCCACGCACGCGGCGGGCGTCGTGATCTCCGACCGCCCGATCGTCGAATACGTGCCGCTCGCCAAGCACGGCGACGACATCGTGACCCAGTGGCCGGCGCCGCAGCTCGAGGATCTGGGCCTGGTCAAGATGGACTATCTGGGCCTGCGCACGCTGACGATCCTCGATCGCGCGCTGGGGAACATCACCAAGCGCGGCGGAACGCCGCCTGACCTCGACCGGCTGCCGGAGAATGATCCGGCCACGTATCGCATGCTGACCGCCGGCGATACCGCGGCCGTTTTCCAGCTCGAATCCGAAGGCATGCGCAAGCTGCTCAGCCGGCTCAAGCCCGACGTGTTTGAGGATCTGATCGCCGTGCTCGCGCTGTATCGGCCCGGCCCGCTCGAGTCGGGCATGGTCGACATGTTCACCGACCGTAAGCACGGCAAGGAGAAGATCGTCTACCAGCACGCGCTGCTCGAGCCGATCCTGCGCGACACCTACGGCTGCCTGGTCTACCAGGAGCAGGTCATGTTGATCTCCAGCGCGCTGGCCGGCTTCTCGTTGAACGAGGCCGACAACCTGCGCAAGGCCATGGGCAAGAAGAAGCCCGAGATCATGGCCAAGTACGCCGAGCAATTCGTGGCCGGCGCGAGCGGCCGCGGCGCCAGCGAATCGGTCGCGCGCGAGATCTGGGACAACATCGTCAAATTCGGCGGCTACGGCTTCAACAAGTCGCACTCGACGGCCTACGCGCTGATCACGTACCAGACGGCCTACCTCAAGGCCAATTTCCGCGCGGAGTTCTTGGCGGCGAACTTCTCCTGCGAAATGGGCAACTCCGACAAGGTCAAGGAATTGCTCGACGCGGCGCGCAAGTCCGGCGTGAAGGTCTTGCCGCCCGACATTCGCATCTCGGGCTGGGAATTCGAGCCCGAGGGCGAAGCGATCCGCTTTGGCCTCGGCGCGATCAAGGGCACCGGGCAGAAGGCCGTGCTCGCGCTGCTCGCGGCCCGCGATTCATTGCAGCAAAAGGGTCTGCCCTACGGCATGCACGAATTGTGCGCGCGCTCAGATCCGCAGGAAGTCACCAAGCTGACTTGGGAAGCGGTGATCAAGGCCGGCACGTTCGACTACACCGGCCACAATCGCGGAGCGATCCTGGCTGCGCTCGAAGCGGGCATGAGCGAGTCGCAGCGTGCCGCGGCCGACCG
>JAYUOR010000672.1:0-2747 GCA_043760765.1 Planctomycetota bacterium
CGACCGGTAATAAACGCCGGTGGATTACCGGGCACCGGGAGACGATCGTGAGCGGCACGACGGCGAAGTAGATCCAGAACTTCGGCGGCTCGAGCCGCGGATGCTTCGCAATCATCTCCGCCTTCATGGTCAGGCCTTTGAACAGACCGACGCACACGCCGAGCATCGACAAGGCGACGAAAAAGGTGATGCCCAACGGGCGCGCAGTCCGGCCTGCCTGTGTCTCCATGGACCTCTCTCACTCAGGAAGCGGTTTGCCGTTGTCCTTTGCCCGCGCTCGCGCAGGCACGGGCAGGAAGAATCCGCCGACCTGCACCAAGCCGTCCTGGCTGAAGCGGTAGCCGTCGGCGCTCCACTTCCAGGAGGCGTCCAAGAGTTCATTGAGCGCGGGAACGTTTTCGTTCGCGCGGTAGACCTGCATGGGAACTCCAGCAACCGGATCGAGCACTTCGATCCAGACGCGCAACGGCAACAGATCGCCGCGCCGATAGCTCCCGCCCATGGGACGAAAACGCGGCTTACCTGCCTGCTCGACGGCGGAGGGCACGAATAGAAATCCTTCGCTGAGGAAACGCTCATCCGTCCCGTCCGCGGCCGTCCCCCGCCCGAGCGCATGATCGTTCTGCCAAGTGTTCTTGTCGTCGGGACTGGTGATGCGATCGCGCACTTCGAGCCCAGGCAGCCCGTCCGGCAGCTCCCAGTGGTACGTGATCCACCACCATCCCGTGCCGGGTAGTGAGTCGAGGTCAAGACCAAGCAGGCAGAGCGGTCGGGCGTCCGCATTCGCGCGAAATTCGAACCGGCGCGCGAACTGCGGCTTGGGAGGAGTGGCCGAGTATTCGACCAGGCGCCGGCCACCGCTCGCGGCGCGTTGCAGCACGAGCACCGCGCCGACATCCGGCCCCTGATCCTGATCGTAGAAAGCCGCGGCCACGGCGAAACGCGAGGCTAGTTGCTCTAGCAAGCCCGGTTGCGAAGCGAGCAGCGGCTGATGCAGGATCAACCAGTCTAGTGAATCGAGCTGTGCTTCGATTTGCGCTCGCTGCGCGTCGTCGAAGGATTTCCAACGCTCGAGCGTGTCGGCGAGCTTGACCTTCTCGATGCGCGGGCTCAAACGCAGGAAGACCGCCCAGTCATAATCACTAGCGCAGTACATTCGCTTCGCACTGCCCTGTTCCGCGGCCTGTACGTTGAGCCATTCCGCCGCGTCCCAATACCCCGCGTGCGCGCTAGGCCGCGCATTCGCGAGCGCGAACCACGAGAGCGGTAGCGAGGCAAAAAGTGCGCTGCGCGCCAGCCAGCGCCAACTGACGCGCTCGGCGCACGAGCTCCAGGCACTTGCGAACAGTGGAACACACAGCGGCAGCAGCGGCAGGCAGAGTCGCAGCGACTTGTCGCCCTTCTTGGCCATGATGAAAAGCGCAATCGCCAGGACGATCAGAGCAAGCGTGCTCGTCCAACGCGGCTTGACGAGGGCACGCCCCACGCCGACCGCCAGGAATCCAAGCAGCGGCCAGACAAAGAAGCTCGGCGCATTGAGCAGGTACCACCAGCCCCCATAGCGCATCGTCGCGTGGGTCACCGAGTCGTCGCGCACGAACTCGTGTCCGCGCAGGGCCGTGATCTGGGCGTAGAGATCGCCCGCGGCGCGCGTCAGACCCAGGTCCACCATCAGGCGCACGATCACATAGCCGACGTTTTCCAGCAGATAGCGCCACAGGCTGCCCTGCCACTCGCCATACACGAGCCGGTCGAGGCAAAGCTGAAAAACCATGCACACGGCGAGGCCGCCGCACAGACCGAGCCAACTCGAGCGTTGGGACCAGCGGTCGCGCACCACGAGCACAACGAAGATCGCGAGGACGATGAGCAGGCTCTGATATGCGACCAGAAACGCCAGCCCGAGCCAGAGTCCGCCAACCCAGCCGTCGCGGCGCGTACCGCGCAGAATCAGCCGATCCAGGCCGAGTGCGATGCACAGCGCTGCCGCGATGCCGGAGATCGGCTGAACGCCGTACTGCAACACGAGCGGATTCATCGCGACGATGCAGCCGACCGCCAGTCCGGCGGAGCGGCCGGCGATGCGCTCGGCAAGGCGCGCGCAGGCCAGCACCAGGCTGAGAGCCAGCGCAACCTCGAGCAGTCGCGCAACCAACAGGATCGGCCGCAGATCCTCCAGCCCAAGACCGCGGGCGATCAGGAACGGCGGGACGAACAGACCTGAGAAGGCAAAGCTGCGCACCGTGCGCGAGTCACTCATTGGCTCGCCCGCGACCCATGCATGGGCGCGATCCATGAACTCAACGGCGTCGGCGAGCGGATAGCCCCGCTGCAGCCACCACGACGCGAATAGCAGAATCAACGCAACGACAAGCAGACATCGAACCGAGGGGTCCCGCCAGGACAGACGGCCCCCCTGCTCGGACCCGCTAGAAGCGACAACTTCCATTGGTAGATCCTGAGCCCTCATTTTCGCAGGACGAGTGTCGTGGAAGATGAGGACTCAGGACCCCCTGTCAAACCGTGCTTGCGATTTTCCCGCACACGGCTTGCCGATGGCCCTCTTGTCCGAGCGTGCACGGAAAGTCTGCGGGTTCGGCGAAGGCTTCCAAGGTTGTCATGCCACAGAAGTTCGTCCATCAGTCGGGACCCGCATGCTCGCCGCTTGGCTCGCAACCGTAGTTGACCGTGAGGTTGTCGCACTTTGTCCTCGACGATGTCGTCGAAGGGGATTTTGGGTCGGAGCG
>JAYUOR010000673.1:0-7001 GCA_043760765.1 Planctomycetota bacterium
CCCGCCTCGATCCTGGTGAGCATCTTCTGGCCGAGCAGTATCTTCTCCTGCTTGCGAGCCTCGACTCCGGTGATCCAATCCCGGAGCCCCTCGGGCAACAGATCCGAGCCGTGCAACAGCCAGCGCCAGGCGTAGAAATGCCTCCAGAGCGGGTGTCTCGCAGCATATGCCTCCGGCGTCGGCAGGGGGCCGGTCGTTCCCAAGGAGCCTTCTTCGCCGACCTTGAAGCGCGGTTTCGGCCAGCCGCGGAAATCGAACACCGCGCGATCGAAGTCGTCGTCGAGATAGATCCCGATCACGACGATCGGATTGAGTGAGCGCCAGCGCTCGATCACCAGGCGGCTCAGCGTGGCGATCTGATCGATGCCGTAGGCGCGCACACCGTAGTTGAAGACCTTGTAGTTCGCGCCTTCCTTCGAGCGCTCCATCCAGCCCTCGAAGCAGTTGTCGGTATCGGTCATGCACTTGGTGTACGAATCACCGAACATGAGCACCGGCCTTCGCCCGCCGAGTTCGTCCTTCCCGGGCAATTCGAGCGTCTTCGGGTCGATGCCCTCGCTGAGCCAGCCGACCGAGGGATGGCGAAAGCCTTCTGGCATCGGGCCGGGCTCATGGTTCCAAAGCTGGTGCAGCTGGAAGTACAGCGGTTCGTTGCGAACGTCGCAGAACAACCAGGGCCGGCGGAACTTGTCGCCCCAGGCCGCATCAGTGAAAAGCGCGCAACGCAGCGTGACCTCGAACAGAACGAGCGAAACCAGCGCCACTAGAGCAATCGCCGCGAGGCGCCGCCACTTTGAGGGGCGTCGCTTCGTCACGCCGTTTGACATCGTTTCGACCATCCCGCTTTTTCGAACCGTCCTGTGCGTGAACCTCAACGCTTCGCGCCGTCCATGGCCAGCGGGCTGTGGCGCGAGCGCAATTGACCGCAGGCGCCGTCCACGTCGACGCCCGCTGAACGGCGGATCGTGGCGAAGACACCGCGCAGCTTCAACGCGCGAACGAATTCGACCGAGCGCGACATTGGCGGAGATTCGAACTTGGAGCCCTGCACGCTGTTCCAGGGAATTACGTTGACGATCGCGCGCGCTTCTCCGATCGCGCGTGCGAGCTCGGCGATCTCGCCGTCGCCATCGTTGACCCCGGCGAGCAGGGTCCATTGCACCTGGAGCGGGTGGCCGGTAGCGCGCGCATAGTCGAGCGCCAGTTTGAGCAATTCGCGCACAGGGATGCGCGGGGCGCGCGGCAAGAGATTGGTCCGCAGCCCATCGTCCATGCTGTGCAGCGAGAGTGCGAGCGCCGGCTTCACGTCGTGACGAGCCAGCGCTTCGATCGCACGCGGATCGCCAACGGTCGAGAACACGATTTGCTTGTGACCGAGCCTGCCCGCGCCGCCGAGCTCCGAGATCGCGTGCAGGACGGCGGTCAAATTGTGGGCCGGCTCGCCCATGCCCATCAGGACCACGCGACGCAACGGCGCCTGTTCGAGCGCGCGGCGTTCCTGCTGCGCCAGGGCGAACTGGGCCAGGATCTCATCCGCGCTCAACTGGCGCAGCAAGCCGCCTTCGCCGGTCTTGCAAAAGCGACATCCGACCGCGCAGCCGATCTGGGTCGAGAGGCAGACTCCGTCGCGCAGCAGGAGTACGCATTCGACGGTCTTTCCGTCGCTCATGCGGACCAACAGGCGCGTGCTGCCGTCGCTCGAGGGGTGGCGCGAAGCGATGCGCGCGGATTCATCGAGCTGCGCCGAGATTTCGGGCAGGCGTGCGATCAGGCCGGCCGGGAAGGGCGCGTGCCGGCGCGCGGAGCTTGCGTCAGGCGCATGCCCCGCGAGCCAGTGTGTGAGCAGCAAGTGCGCGTGGCCGCTCTTGGCGCCCGCGGCCGTCCATTCGCTCTCGATCGCAAGCCTCATCCGCGAATTCTATCAGGCGTTCGTGTCCGTCAGTCCAGGGGCGACTCGGTGATCTCGATCATGCGTTCCAGGGCGGCGCGCGCTTGGGCCACGAGCGCAGCGCGTTCCGCCTCGTTCAAGCGCTCACGCGCGCCGCTGCGCTCGTCCACGGAATCCCCGGCCAGGACGCGATTGCTGTCCGGAGGAGTCCCACGGCGCAACAGATCCAGCATGCCGGCAAGGTGCGGCGGATCGTTGCGGCTCATCGTGGCGCAGCCGCAACCGGCGGTTTGGAATGCGGGATCGGGGACGTCGGCCAGGTGCACGACCTCGACCCCGCGCAGGCGGCCTTGCTCGCGCGCGTTGCGCACGAAGTGGCCTTCGGTGCCGATCGCCAGGCGCGAACCGGGAGCTGCGGAGAGCATCGCGTCCCAGAGATAGTTGGTCGAGCCCGAGCCATCGGCAGCTTCGACGACTTCCAGGCGCGATTCCGGATGCACGAGCACGCGATATCCGTGCGCTTGCCAGTAGCGCACGTGACGCGGCTCGAACACGGTGTGAACGCCGCAAAAACTGCCCCACAGAATCATCTCTGCCTGGTCGAGCGCCGCGAGTCCACCCACGGCCGCCGAATCGTCGAAACGGAATCCGCCACGCAGCACCTGCGGATCACGGAGTGCAACGACACGCTGCTGGTCGAGACCCAGCTTCGCAGCCGTGTTGCGGCCGAGGTGCTGGTCGGGGACGAAGAACACCTTCTTGTCCTGCTTCAGCGCCCATTCGACGACCTTCGCCGCATTCGAACTAGTGCAGACCGCGCCGCCCGTGCGGCCGGCCAATGCCTTGAGCCGGCCCGAGGTGTTCATGTAGGCGACCACGCACAGGCGCTCGCCGTAGCGCTCGATCATTTGCTCGGCGACCGGCAGCACCATGTAGTCCTTGGCCAGCATCTCCATAGTGCAGCCGGCCTTGGGATTGGTGATCCAGACGGCCTGGTCCTCGCGCGCCAGGATTGCGATCGCTTCGGCCATGAAGTGCACGGCCGATTCGACGATCACTTTCTTTTCGGGATGCCGTGTCGCCGCCAAGGCGAGTTGGTAGCTGTCGGCGACCGCGCCGCCGTAGCGTTCGACCAGCTTGACGATCTCGCCGCCCATGTAGAAGTGCGCCACGAGCAGCAGCTGATCGCCGAAATGGTCGAGCGCGGGCCGCACGTAGCCATCGAGCCAGCGCAAGACGGTTTCGGGCCGGCGATCCGGGAGCGCCAGATACTCCTCGGCGTAGGGTTTGAACTCGCGTTGGTACCAGTCGAGCGGCAGGTCCGTCTGGCACAGCGGCAGGGCCGGATCGAGCCGAATGCCGGAACTTTGGAGCGCGGAGGAGGAGCTGTTCGTAACCACGGGGTTCAGGATCGAAGGGCCGGTTGCCGGGAGCTTCGGGCGGGTTGCGGGCAGCGCGGGAATTGGAGTGAACAATTCCGTGCTGCTTCGCCGAGGCGGGGACACTAGCATGGCCGACGAGTCTTCCGCGTGGAAGTGTTTCGGTCGGTCCATCGAACCTGGAATCTTGCAATCCATGCATCGGACCTTGCAGCTAGTGTCATTCCTGACGAGTCTCCTCGTGGTCGCTTGGTGCGGCGCAGCTGAATTTTCGCCGGCGCAGGCCCGCGGGGCTGAACCCACCAGCGCGCGCGTGCTGCTCGCCGATCTGACGATTCCCAAGGACGGCGCGCTGGTCGTGACCAGCTCCGGCAAGCTGCAGCCCGGCGAGTTCCTGCGTCCTGCGCTCGGCGCCAACGGCCGCGGCGGGGTGATCGTGATCGAGAAGCAAAACGACATCACGCTCGACATGCGAGCTGTGGTGCTGCGCGGAGCAACGATCGATACGCCGCTCGATCGCCTGGCCGGCTACGCGCTGGTCGTGCGCGACTGCAGCAACGTGACGATCCAGGGCGGCACGATTTCCGGTTTCGGCGCCTGCGTCGTGGTCGAGCGCAGCAAGAACGTCGTGCTCGACGGCATGAAGTTCGATCGTTGGTACGGCATGCGTCTCTCGTCCACGATCGCGGCTGAGAACGAAGCCGACTGGCTGTGGCCCCACGAGAATGACGACAATCAGTGGCTCGTGCGCTACGGCGCAGCGATCAGTTTCACGGATTGCGCCGGAGTCACCGTGCGCAACAGCCGCGGACGTCACGGCCAGAACGGGATCCTGATGCTGCGCTGCGAAGCTTCGCAGATGTACGACAACGACTTCTCCTTCCTCTCGGGCTGGGGCCTGGCGATGTACCGCACTTCGGAGTGCATCGTAAGCCGCAACATCTTCGACTATTGCGTGCGCGGTTACAGTCACGGCGTCTACTGGCGCGGCCAGGACTCCGCGGCGATCCTTATGTTCGAGCGCTGCTCGGACAATGTGATCGCCTACAACAGCGCCACACACTCCGGCGACGGCATCTTCCTCTTCGCCGGCCGCGATTCGGTCGAGGGGCTGGCCTTGGCGCGCGGAGAGAAGGAAGTCGGCGGCAGCGATCGCAACCTTTTCTACGCGAACGATTTTTCGTTCGCCGTGGCCAACGGGATCGAAGCGACATTTTCCAGTGAAAATCGCGCTGTCGCCAATCAGATCCGGGGTTGTCACCAGCACGGTGTCTGGGGCGGGTATTCGAGCCGCATGGCCCTGTACCAGAACACGATCGAAAGCACGCTCGGCGGAGCGATCACGATCGAACACGGTCAGGATTGCCTGATCGCCGAAAATGTCTTGCACGACAACCAGATCGGCGTCGAGTTGTACTGGGACGAGGATCCTGACCTCGTCGGCGGTCCCTTTGGCAAGCGCTTCGACACCAGTTCCAAGGGCCACCTCGTCTATAAGAATTCGTTCGCCGGGAACGACTCCGATTTCGTCGTCTCGAAGACGACCGCGCTTTCGGTGGGCGAGAACGTTTACAAGGCTCACGGCCGTGAGCTGTCCGGGTCCGCTGTGCGCGGAGTGAACGCAGGCGCGCTCGATACCGAGGCGCTGCGAGCGCTGTTCGCGGGCATCGGCGGATGGTCCGCGAGCGGCCGGCTGGCCGATGTCAGCGTGCAGGCCGCTGCGATCGATGACCTTTCCGTGCCGGCCGCGCTGGCGCTCGAGCGGAAATTCGCTGCGCCGAAGGCGCCCGGCGTGCAGCGTGCCTTCGATCCCGACAAGGACGACGGTCAGGGTCTGGAGACCATCGTGATGGGGGAATGGGGCCCCTGGGACTTCCGTTCCGGCGAAGCGCGGCCGGTTCAGCGCACGCCGGGCGGAGTGCTCGCCGACGCAAAATGGGAGGCGGTCTGGTTTTCGTGGAAGGACGGGCCTGATCCGCGCGGCGGCGTCGAGGCCCTGAAGTCCTGGCGCGCACTTGTGGCGCAACCGCTCGCGAGCGCGACGGTGACGAGCTGGTACTCGCCCCACGCCGCGGATCCGGCCATCCAAGCCCGTGTCGGCTCGAACCATTTCGGTGTGATCGCAAGGACCACAGCCAAGCTCGCCGCCGGCCGCTATCGGCTGTCGGTCGTTTCCGACGACGGCGTGCGCGTGTCGATCGACAAGAGCCCCGTGCTCGAAAATTGGACCTGGCACGGGCCGACACGCGACCTGGTTGAACTCGAACTCAACGGCGCAGCGCACGAATTCGAACTCGAGTACTTCCAGATCGACGGCGCGAGCGCGCTCTCACTCGACCTCGAGCGTCTGCCCTAGCTTTTTTTCGCCCGGGTCCAAGGCCGCAGCGCTGCGACCGTGGCGTCCGTGTGGACGCCAAGTAGAGCCTGCGAACTCGATCAGGCAGCGGCCCGCGAATCCACGACGGAGGTCAGTCGCGCGGGAACACATCGCCGTACTTCGAAGCTTTGAGCTTCGCGAAGTCCGGGTCGCTGGCGTAGGCCTTGAGCTGCGAAAGTTGGATCGGTGCCTGCTGCAACCAGGTGGCCGCTTCCTTGAAGTGCCCCTGCAACGCGGCGCATTTCGCCAAGCCGATGTAGGTGTCCGCCTGCGGGTTGGGGTCGTTCTTGCCGAGCGCCAGCGCCTTGGTGTAGTCCTTCTCGGCTTCGCGGTACTCGCCGATGCGCCGCAGCATGTCGCCGCGTCGGAAATAGGCCGGGCTCCACTTCGGCGTGTTGTCGACCAGCTCGTCGAAGGGTTTGAGCAGTTCCTTCTTGGCCACGCGATCGCCCAGCCGTGCCAGGACGACGCGTGCCGCTTCGGACAACTTCAGATCCGCGCCGCCGAGGATACCTTCCAAGGAGCGGCGCAGTTCGTTGTTCGATCCGCTGACGAACATCGGCAGTGATTCGATGATCGCGATCTTGGTGCTCGCGGGCACCTTGACGGCGGAGGCGACTGCGATCAGCTCTTTCACGTGGCCCGGGCCGGCCAGTTCGGGCAGCGCCTGGTAGTAGAGCAGGAGCTCCATGGCGTGCGAGCTCGCGCGCGCGGGATCACTGAGCAGTCGATGCACCCGTTCCTCCGCGCCTGCGTTTTTCGTGTCGGTCAGCACTCCCAGAGCCACGTCGCGCAGTTCCTCGTCGTCGCCGGCCAGCACTTCGTCGAGCAACTGCGGATCGTCGGACGAGATGCGCAGCAGGCTGCGCAACAACGCTGCTCGCAGTTGGCCCTGGGAAGGCTTGAAGATCGCGAGCAGTTCCGGCCGCACGCGATCGCGCTCGGGAGTCATTTCCAGCACGCGCGCCGCATTGAGCCGGCCTTCGGTCGATCCCTGTCGGGCCAGTGCAAGCAACTCGCCCGTCGCCGCGCGCGTGTCCATGCGCAGCATGGCCAGGACAACCTGCTTTGCGCGGAAGCGTTCCTTGTCCAGAGCTGCTTCGTCGAGATCCAGCCAGCGCACGAACAGCGGCGTCGCTTCCGGCCCGAGGGCCACGCATTCGTCGACGAGCGCCTCGCGCGCCGGATTCGACGGCGGCAGGCTCAGGGCTTCGATGCGCTTGACGATCGCTTCGAGTTCGAGACCTAACTTGGCGAAAAGTTCCGCCTGCTTGATTCGGGCCCTGGCCAAAAACTCTTCGAGCGATTCGCGTTTGCCTCCGTCGAAGGTTCGCAGTGCGGGAAGCTCGAGGGCGGC
>JAYUOR010000674.1:0-6995 GCA_043760765.1 Planctomycetota bacterium
ATCAAGCGGTCGATCCCGCTGAACGCAGGCGGCAGTCCGCTGCCGACGAACGATTGCTCGGGTGCGTACGCGATCGACATGAATGCCTTCGCGGTCGGCTCGCTGGGCGGAACGCCGCTTCCTGCACTGCAGGTAGTCGGCACCGTGGTCGATTGTCAATGCTGGGGCCGCGACCCCGGCTTCGCGGCGCCGAACAACACGACGTTGTCCGACGGCTTGGAATACACGATCTGTAACTGACAGGCAGCAGCGGCTCGCGGCGATCGAGGCAATCCAAGCCTCGATCGCCGGCGAGGCGCATCTGCCCCGCGAAAGCAGTAGTCTCGCAGCCGTGCGACAAATCTTCAGAAACGCCTGAGATCCATCCATGACACTACTGCTCCTGCCCCTGCTTCTCGGCTTCGCCAGTCCGCAGATTCCGCGAGAAGAAAAGCTCCCGCTGCAAATTCTCTACGCCGGCAACGCGGGCACTCCCTACAGCGCTGCGTGGGAGAAGTTCCTTGGCGAACACGCGACGCGCGTGAAGCTCATCTCTGGCCACGCGCTACGGCGCGAAGATCTCGCGGGCTTCGACCTGCTCGTGATCGACGGCGAAGTCACGTCGCATGACCCAGCCGGCCAGCTGCGGCTGAAAAACGAGAAACTCAATCTCGTGCTCGACGAGCTGCAAGGTTTTCCCGTGGTGTTGATGGGCGGTCAGGGCGGCTTCGTCTCCGACGACTTGAAACTCAAGACGTCCTGGGCTTCCGGCTGACTGTGCCTTTCCAACCGGGCCGTCGTGTTGCGGCCCGAACACGAACTTTTCGCGAAGCCCTTCCCTGTCGCGTACCAACTCGAGGAGACACCCTCGCCGGACAATTTCGCCAAGTGGAAACCCGGCTTCGGCCCGACGCTTTTGACCTTCCCGATCTTCGAGGCGAGCAGCGGCGACAAAGACGAACCCGGACTGGTCACGAGCGATGCGGGCTTCGAGAACGTGCCTGATGCTGAGCGCATCCTGGGCGGCATCAACATGAAGGGCCCCGACTACGCGGCGGTGGCGCGCCACGGCTCGTTCATGATGTGGGGTTTTCACTCGCTACCGGAGAAATTTAGCGACGCCGGGCGCAAGCTTTACCTCAATACGCTCGCCTACGCGGCCGCGCACAAGGGCGCCGATGTCGAGTCGTTGCGCCTGCGACCCTCGCGCGTCGATCTCGAACACGCGCTGACGATCTTCCTGCCGATGTACGAAGAGGCCGCGCGCAAGGGCATGCTCGAGCGGCACTACAGCGGCGAAGCGATTCCCGATGCGGCACTGAAAGACACGGCGGCCGGGAAAAAGTGGTTCGGCGAACGTGCGCCTTTCCTGCACCCGGCGGCGGACGGATCGGATTGGAACACGGCTTACCAGCTCGCGATCGATCCCGAATGCAAGCAGCTCGGCCTGGCGAATGATTCGCTCGCATTTCTCGACGCGCTCGCGCTGCGCCTTTCGAGGGACAAGCAGGATGCGCTCGCGACGACGCTCGTCGGGCGCTATGTACCCGATTCGAGCGCTGCTGAGTTCGGCGCGTGGCTCGCCAAGAACCGCGATCAGCTCTACTTCACGGAGGCGGGCGGCTGGATCTGGCGCGTCAGGGGCACGCGCGCGAAGAGTGCGGCTCTGCGCGTGCTCGACGCCGCGGGCAAGGACGAACCCGTGACCTTCAAGGCCGAAGCGACCGAAACGCTATTGACGATTACGCTGCGCATCCGCGCGGGCTGGCACCTGTACTCGCCGAAATCGACAGAGGGCTTGCCGGTGAGTTTCGAGATCCTCGAGGGCTCGGCCTTCGAGGCCACCGGCGAAGCGAACTTCGGAGACGATGACGGCGGGACGCTGCGCGAGTACGTGCAGATCAAGCTCCCGATTCGGCGCGTGGCGCAGGGCGCTGCGCTCGCAATCAATTTTTCGTACACGGCCTGTGACGAGAAGTCCTGCAAGCCAACGAAGACTGTGCGCTTTACGCGCTGACCCCGTTCATCAAGCGGCTGCAAAAGTCCGTCGCGCATGTCTCCAGGGTTTGCTCAGAATTGAGTGCGCGCGGCAACTGCCGCACTTCCAGCAGCAGGCCGGCGAAATCGCAGGCGAGCTCAGGCCAGAGCTGGGAAACGTGCGAGCTTCCGCGGTCAGCTTCTGCCGCCTACTTGTCTCGAGCGGGTTTGAGCGTTGCTCTTGCACGCCGCGCCTGGCGATCCGCGAAAATCCCTTCGACTCGCGGCAAGAGTTCCCGGGCGACGACCTGCTGACCATGCAGATTGATGTGCAAGTCGCTCCAGTAGAGCTCTTGACCATCCGCGCGGAATGCGGCACGCAGGTCAAGGGTTTCGACGCCGCGTTCACGCAGCGTCGTCAGCAACTTGTCGGCCATGCGATTGCCGATCTCGAAGTCGGCGTCGGAGAGACTCAGGTTCGCTTTTGCCCGCGCGCGAATTTCGGCCCACTTCGGCAACGGGAGATCGAAGGCCGAAGGCAGGTAGACGGCGATCCACTCGAGACCATTTTCTGAGCACAGCCGCTGGATCTCGCTGGTCGCGAACAAGGCAGCCTTCAGCGAGAGGTCCATTTGATCAGGATTCTCGCGCAAGTAGAGCAACTGGTTCAGGCCCTGCGCCAGCGTTGCTTCCGGGAGAGCCTTGGCTGCGCTCAATCGCGTCCAGTAACCCCGCGAGCGCGGCGGCGGCACTGTCCCCGCGTACAAGTGCTGGACCTTCAGGACCTCGAAGAAGTCGTTCCCGCCGAAAAAGACAGACACGAACACGTCGGGCTTGCGCGCGAGAAAATCTTCGAGCACTCCGAGGTAGTTGTAGAACGAATAGCCACTGACCCCGGTGTTGTAGACCTCGATGCTGTGGCCGGCGTGCCTTTTCATGAGTTCAAGTTCGAGCCGATTGCTGTAGGACTCCGAGTTGTCGCACAGTCCATCGGTATGCGAATCGCCCGCCACCAGGACGAAAAATTCCGGAGGGGGAATCGGAAATTCGTGGCTCTCGCGCGCGCCATCGCCGTTGGTCACGCGCGTCCAGCGTCCGTTGGGGTGCTCCGGCCACGCGAACTCTTCGCGAAAGTTCGAGTGATAGCGATAGATGCGCTTTGGGTCATAGTCCATCGAGCCTGTCACGTTCACTCCAAGCACACGCGTGACCTCTTCGCGCGTGATCACCCGACGATGCGTTTCTCCAGCAGCGCCTGGAACGCCGCTTGGAAGCACGAGTCCGCGCGGCTCGAGCAAGCGCGAGGTCCATGCTGCTTGCTGCGAGAACGAGTTGTCGATGAGCTGAACCGCGGCCGGTTTCGGCCGAGCCCGCCAGGCGAAAATTCCCACGCCCGCGGCCAGCAACGAGCCGAGCATCAGCCCGATCAGCCGGCCGCGGCTTTCCTTGCGCATCGGCGACATCTTTCGAAGGCTACCGGACCACGCACGCAGGTGGTATAGCTTTCGCATGCCTTCTCCGAGCCTGTTCGTGCGCGTCTTGGGCGCGAGCTTGCTTGCATTGAGCCTGCCCGCCTGCCGGCGGCCGGTTGATGTGAAACGTCCCGACGGCTCGCTCTGGTATCGCGGCTTGATCGTCGATGGCCTCGCGACTGGGGAGTGGATGCAGTGCTACCCAGGCGGGCAGGTCGAGTGGCGCGGCGACTTTGTCGAAGGCAAAAAACTGGGTGAATGGTCGAGCTTTTACGCCAACGGCGTGGCGAACGTCCTTTCGCATTGGAGCGACGATCGGGAGTCAGGCTCGTGGAAGGAATTCGATGAACACGGCGCAAAGTTGGTCGAGGGCAACTACGTGAACGGTTTGCGCGTCGGGAAATGGACGGCCTGGCACCCCGACGGATCGCTGGCGGTCGAACTCGAATACGTTGACGGCAGCGCTGAAGGGAACGCGCTATCCCTCGATGAAGTCAGCGGCGTGGTCACACTCGGCCGCTACGTCGCGAATCTGCGCGACGGCACTTGGATCGAGTCATATCCCGGCGGCGGCAAACGTTCCGAGTGCGAGTATCGAGCAGGCTTGCGCTTTGGACTCTCGAAAATCTGGGTCGAGAACGGCACGCTGATCGGAGAGTCGCACTTCGTGGGCGACCTGCGCGAAGGCGAATCGCGCGAATGGTGGCCGAGCGGAAAACAGAAGAGCCGACTCCACTGGTCGCAGGGCCTGCTCTCCGGCGCGGCACTCGAGTTCGGCGAGAACGAGGTGCAAATCGGCGAAGGTCAATACGTCAGCGGTCAAAAGCAGGGCCCGTGGCGCACCTGTTACGCCAGCGGCGCGGTCGAGACAGAAGCGCATTACGAACAAGGCGCCCTCGAGGGACTCGTCGTGCGCTACTTCAACGGCGCAGGCAAGGAGTGGCGCGCGAATTACGTGCAAGGTGTACGGCAGGGCGAATTCTTAAGCTGGTATCCCGACGGCAAGCCGGCCAGTGAAGGCAGCTTCGGCGAAGGTCGCGAGCAGGGCCTGTGGAAGTTCTGGCTGAATAGCGGCGAAATCGATCCGGCGCGCAGCGGTCGCTACGAGAACGGCGCGCGCGTCGGCGACTGAAGCCGGATCGATCGGGCAGTCGATCGAAAGCGCCGCGCACGCAGCTCGTCGGCAGTGTTCCGTCCGGCAGCCGGCGATCTTGCGTCAGATTCCGTCGAGACCCCACACGAAGGGCGAAAGCGGCAGTCGGGGGGCCGCACCGCCCAGGACCCGCTCGAGTTCAAGAACGGCGGCGCGATCTCCACGCGCACCGAAGAGCACGGCCAAGGCCTGTTCGTCCGACAGCGCGCAGCGGCCCAGTGGCCCACGCACGACCACGGAGGAATCCAAACCGTGCGCGGTGTCGTGTTCGGCGCGCAACTCGCCACCGAAGCGATCAAACAGTTCGCTCATTGCTTCGACGTCGAGGACTTTGGCCATCGCCAGCACGCCTTCGACCACTTCGGCCCCCAGGGACTTCATGCGTTCGCGAAGGCAAGAGGCACTCGGCGGCGCGATCAGCGCCAGCGCTCCGTCATGGCCGGCAGCGTGTGCGCGGCGCGCATGCTCGGCGAGCAGGAAGACCACGTCGTTCTGATCGCCGCCCCATTCGTGCACGGTATTCGGAAAATCCGCCCCGCGGCCGAGGCATGCGTAGGCGACGACATCGCGATCGCGTTGCAGGACGAGCGTCAGCATGCCTGGGCAGTTGAGCAACGCTGCGGTCTCTTCAGCCGAACGATCCACGCGCGCAGCGTGCAATGAGTACATGCGCTGGACGGCCGCAAAATCATCGGGAGCCAGCGCGCGGATCAGCGCACCGGTCCTCACCTGCGCCAGCGCCGAAGCAGGCACCACGAAGTCGACCTCCCAGCCGATCGGCCGATAGCCGCGCGCGGCGTAGAAGTTGGGGTCGTCGGCCCACAGGAACGCAGCGACGCAACCTTCGCGCGCCAAACTGGCTTCGGCCTCTTCGAGCACGCGTGCGGCCAAGCCTCGACCGCGCCAGGCGCCTTCGGTCGCCACGGAGCCGAGTAAGCCTACGCGCAGACGCGCGCCTTGCACGACGAGGTCGCGCACGATCATCGCGCAGGTCGAACGCACGTCGCCCTTTTCCTCGTAGGCGACGACGCGGCCACTGAAACGCTCGTCGAAGATCAACGGAAATTCCGCCTCAATCGAGGACACGCGGCCTGGCCGCAGACAACGCTCCATCAAAGCGCGGGCGCGCTGCATCGTGCGCGTGGTCGAGGCGGGTTTCATGCTGACTATGACTTCGACTGCGCGGACTGGGTGGCGCTTTGACGGAAGGCTTCGAGCAAACTCTTGGCTAGTTCGAGGGCGTCTTGCATCGACGAGCGCGCGCTCTCGACCGCGGCCGGAAGCGTCTCGGCCGAGAGCGGCTCTTGCGCGGACTTCGCCATCTCCTTGGCGCGCAGATCCAAGTCCTCGAGCAGCGCCTGGAAGCGCGCGCCTCGCAGCGCGGAGGCAGCGTCGTTGGTCGTGCCGCCCGGGATGATCGACGGTGCAGCGACGCCGGCGGCTGAAGTGAGCCGAGGAATGCCGGGTTGAAGGCTCGGGTCGATCATGACTACCTCAGAAAGTTGAGAAAGGAGTTCTGCAGCAACCTCGAGCCGACCGACTGAGTGATTTGCAGGGTCTGTTCGGCGCGCATCATGTCGAGTACGACCTGGCTGTAGTCGGAGTCCTCGACCTGCGAGATCTGCGACGCAAGGTCGGTGTCGAGGTCGCCGTAGTCGGATTCCAGGCTCTTCATGCGTTCGCTGCGCGCGCCGAGCGTCGAAAGCGCGGCCGTGACGTTGTCGTGATTGCGATCCAACTCGTCGAATACGAGGCGTACGCGCGCCTCCTGTTGCTTGGCCGTCAGACCGGAGCTGTTTTCCAGCGTGTCGGCGATCGACTCGAGTGCGTCGAAAACGTTGACTGTGCCGCTGAAGGAAACCACTTCGTTCCCGGCGCGGTGAATGCCCGTCTTGTCGACGTGCAAGACGGTGTTCGTGCTGCTGTCGATCAACTCGACGTCATTGGATGCGCCGCCGATCGCGGTCCAGTTCGAACCGTCGAGCGACATCGAGCCCGCGCCACTCACCGTTCCGGAATCCGCGCCACCGGCCCAGGCGCTGAAGTCCAGGTGCACGCTATCGCCCTGGACATTGGTCAATTCGAAGTCGGAGTAGTTCGCGGAGCCGACGCTCGGCAGATCGCGCGCAGGGCCCGAATCCAGCGTCACCGTTCGGGCGACAGGATCGATCGAGAGCGTGTGATTGCCGATCAGGTTGTCGTCGACACCAGCGTTGACGAGCGCGACACCGCCCGCAATGTTCAGGGTGGTGGAATCGTGGCGCACGAAGAGCGTGACCGCGCCGGTGCCCTGATCGGTGCTCGTCCCGCTCGCCGCGCCGGTCAGGCCTTCGAAGCTGGCGCCCGTGGGATCGATTGCGGCGAAAATGTCGCTGCCCGGGATGCCGACGGCCATGCGCTGATCGCCGCCGACC
>JAYUOR010000675.1:0-2742 GCA_043760765.1 Planctomycetota bacterium
GCACCCTGCAACGGGATTTGCTGCACTTCAATTTGGGTCCTGAATTCCTCCTCACCAACGGGTGTTGCGCCAGAGTATCCTCGGATGCCAGACACCGAATAGGCTCCGGGCGACAAGCCTACGACGAAATACGGAGGACGAACATACGTGATATGTCGGACTGCTCTGGTGGGCATGTCGATGATCCGAACAGTAATCGGTCCGACATACGTCAGGCCAAGCTCGTCCCGAAACGACAAGTCTAAGAACGACAAACCGTCGAGGTTCACGGTTAGCGCCGTAACCTTATCTGGCAGGACGCGTATCCGTAGCGGAGTCCCATCCGCAAGCTTGGAGAGCTTGAAGAGGTTGTCACAGCCCCTGACTTCGCAATCGTAGTCGTCGCATGGAACGCCAGCCACCACATAGGGCTTGGCGGGGATGCGAGGAACCTTTACGTAGAGAGGTGGCCGATTCTGGGTCCCTTTGAGTCGAATCACAACTTCAGTGTCCAGTTCTAGACCCGTAGGCAGAAATCCTATCTCGACAGTTCCAGACGCTGTCGTGATGGGTTCGAGCCTGATTGTCTCATCGGTTATTGATTGCCATATTCGCTTTGCCCACACAATGCGCGTCTGACGCCGGTAGCCAGGTCGCTCCACCTCAACTATGATCGGCCCCACCTGCTCAGTTTCAGACTCGCTCACATAGACAAACGCTAGGCAGTCCGGACGCTCAGCTTCTGCGCAATCCACACCTTGAATCCCTGCCAGCACGACCTGATTCAAGTACCGGGACGCATCCTTGAACTTGTGTTCCGAAAATCGAACAGAAAATTCTCCATTCGAAGTCAGCTCTGGAGCGGTTTGGATCGCGCGATCACCTGCATCGATAGTTATCAGGCGAAATCCGTATAGTGGAGTTGCCTTCAGCTCGATGCCACTGGTGCCCGATGCAACCACTGGAATCGACCAGTCCACCATGTATCCTTGTCCAGCCCCGGTCAGTGCGTATTGCCGGTCTGCGTCCAGTCCGGTGATCGTAAAGGCGCCAAGGGCATCCGTTGTAGCTGAGCAGATGTTCTTTCTGCTGACGATATCCTCGCAAAGCAGCGGAATCCTGTTCTGTTGCGCGACAACCAGAATGGGTGTTTTTGGTGGTGTGCCGTCTGCCAATCGCACGAATCCAGAAATGCTTGCCGTTGGCCGCAGGTAGATCGTTGTCTTCTCCAACTTCGCGGGCATGCGCACTAGGCATGGAAGGTGACCCTCAGCCCGCGCGATGCAATCCTTGTCTTCTACCGTGGCCGCATCGATACTCAACTTGCCTTCATCATTGGCAATTCCAGCTTTTCGCTCCATCCCGGCCTCGACTGTGGAAAGTTCTGCCCCAGGCAGGATCGTTCCTAGCCCGCTGACAAATGCCACCAGCGCGAGCCGAACATCAGCACTCTCTGCAACAGGCACGGTACGGACTGCGATTGCCTCAATGCCCGGAACGAGGGCTGCTACTGGGGGGGCAGTAGCGGTCACGGCTTTATTGGGCACGTGGCCAACCGAATCATGCTGCATCAGCAAGACTGCCAGGGCAGCCAGTAATCCCAGCACCAAGGCTACCAGCAGCAACCTACGATTCATGATATCTCCTCGTTTAATTTTGGAGTGAGTGCCACAATTCTACGGTACGTCGACAGGCATTTGATCCGGTGCTCCGAGTTTCGCGTGCCACGCGCACTGCTGGATAAATCTAATTCATGAATAGTGTCAAGCCCCAGTCAATCAGTGAGTCGTTCCGATTCACTGCTCCCTCGCAGTTCGGGGATCGGCAATCCGCGTAGCGCTGTGGGCAAATGGCAAACAGTGCTACAGTACTGGTGTGCTGCTACGGCCAGTCCAATCTGCGGATTTGATCCCCGACGGCACGAAATCTGGATCTACATCAATTTTCGCACTGCGTGTACCTAAGGGTCGCCGCTGGTGCCGCTCCCGTGAAGCATGCATTCCGGGAATGCTTCGTTGCAATGGTCGAAACTGCACTCACCTACGGCCGCAGGCATGCCGTCGGAGTACCGCTTCCCGAGTTGACAGCAAATCACCGAATCTGCACTCCCGCAAGAGCACACGTAGTACCTTGTGCCGCCCTGGAGGGTGATGTAGGTATTGCAGTCCAGCGGCGCGCAGCTGCCTGGTGTGCAGACCAGGGTGACTCCGTGCATGTCACATCCACCCGTCAGAACGGAAGCCGCAGTTCGCGGCTCAGCGTTCGAACCCACCGTATATGCCGTTGCAGAGCCGACGGCGAGAAGTGCCACGATCGACGCAAGCCAACGCCTTGATCCAAGTTGCATTGTTATCTCCTTCTCGATTCGTCGCGGCAGCTTCTAGAGCTGCGCATTGGCGACACGATGCGCAGCCGCCTGGAATTATCTACCGCGTTAGTTCGAGTCACGGTACGGCATGGAGACTTTTTTGGGAGAGTGTTGCCCCTTGTTCATAAAGCCTTGGCTGTCCGTGACTTGCAGCGGAATTGTCCGAGCCTAGAAATCCGCACGGTCCGGCCGGTTCGTGGGGTGGTCCGGCAGCAGCTTCGGCGCGCGTTCCTGCATTGCCTGCCAGTTGGCGTCGCGGACTATCGGCTTCTCCGGCGCGGACGTCCGTCCCCAAGAGGCAATGCCATTAGCCTCCAGGACCGCGTGAGGCTGGATTTCGTGAAACGCCAGCCACGACCGGCGATAAGCACCTTCGAGTAACATGGATTAGGGAT
>JAYUOR010000676.1:0-6992 GCA_043760765.1 Planctomycetota bacterium
CGACGCGGTGGAAGATGAAAACGCCGTCTTCAGCTTCGAATTTCAATTGCTGTGGAGCGACGAAAGCGCGGCCGACTTGTCCGTTGCCGAGATCGAGACCGCGTTCGTCGAGCTTCCAGGTGCCCGAAAGCGTCTGGAATTGCGGCTGTTCTCCGCCGATGACCAGCGCGGCGCCGCTGAAGGATCCGTCGGTCCCGAAGTGGTAGTAGATCTTCCACAGCGCCGCAGCGGCTTCGCCTTCGATCGAAGTGGACTCGAACAGTCCGCTAAGATCCGACGCAGCGGCCGCACGCCAGGCGACTTGCGCGGGTGGCGCTTCGACGGCCCGTTTGCTCTCGTCGAGCACGTTCGGCGTGATGCAGCTCGAGGCTGCGATCAGGAGCAGAGGCAGCAGGCGACGCATGTTATTCGCCCTCCTTCGCCGGCCCGACTAGGCGCGCACGCAGCGCGACCCAGATCTTGACCTCGTCTTCGACCTTGATCAGGCCGAGCTGGCTCGGCGGCGCGACGTCGTAGTCGCTCATCTTGATCGAGAGTTCGCCGTCGATCGCGACGCGCTTGCTTGCGTCGACGGAAACCTTGACCGGCATCGAGACGTCATGGCTCTTGCCGCGGATCGTGAGCTTGCCCGTGGCGTTTCCCGCAACAGTCATCGCTTTCGCATCGACGGCTGTGGCTGTGAATCCGCTCCACTCGAACGTCAGCGCAGCGAATTGCTCGGCGCCGAGGTATTTCTTCATGTCGACGTCGCGATCGGCGAGACCGGTGTCGAGCGATTTCGTCTCGACCGTAATCGTGCCCAGCGGCTTTTCGCCGGCCTTGGCCAAGTTGACGCTGAACTTGCCGTCGACTTTCGTAGTCACGCCCGAAAAATCGTGCAGCGTGCTCTTCGCGTCGAAGCCGACGCGCGAGAGTGAGGGCAGAATCGCAAAGAGCTGGCGCTGATCGAACGCGAAAGCGCCGGAGGGCAGGTGGAATCCGAGGAATCCTTTCTTCGCCGGACTCGCAGCCGGCGTCGGCGCAACTGGAGCGGGCGCGACTTCGGGCGCGACTTCCGGCGTGGGGGCCGGCGTGGGGGCCGGCGTGGCGATCTCGGGCATCCTTTCGAGGACCGCTAGCGGCGCCGCTTCCACGGTTCTTTCTTGCGCGCTCGCCGCTTCGAGCCTGGCTTCCGCCACCGATTCGCCGAGTGCCGCGATCGCCGACTGCAACATTTCTCGATCGCGAGCCGCGGCGCCCTTCATGGCGTCGAGTTTCGCTTCCAAGGCCACGACGCGCGTCGCGAGTGCCGCTTCACGTTCGCTCGCCGCGCTGTCGAGCGAGTCGTGCAGCGATTGCATTCCGTCTCCGATCCCCTTGCTGAGCGCGGCGAGATCGCCGGAGATCACGCCGACATCGGCGCGTAACAACTCGATCGGATCCGGCCCGCGCTTCGCCGCGTCCTCCTCCGCCGCGATCGTGACGTGAATGCGTTCCTTGACGATCCCGAGCGCGACGAACGAGCCGCCGACCAGTCCGAGGATCGCAAGTACACCGACCACCTGAAGCCATTTGGAAACCATGGCGCAGATTGCGCCACAGCGCCAAGCCGGAAGCAACTGGGGCAAATACCGAACCCGGCCGGTCAAGCCCGGGCGCGGTCTTCAGGGCCAGTTCAATTCGAGTCGACCGCCGTCGAAGTGAACGCGGCGTTCACGGACCTTGCCGTCGGGTTGACTCACGCGATCCGTGATCAGCAACGTCGATTCCGGCGCGATGCCGCGTGCGATCCAAGTCCCGTCGGCCTGGCGTTCGAGCGGCCAGGCTGGACTGCCATCGAAACTGTAGTCGGGGATATTCACGGACGAAAACGCGACGAGCCTCAACTGCGGTGGAGGGGCACCGTACCCGCTGCCTTCCAGCGAGAGCACCACAGCGTCGGCCGAAAGATCGACGCGTTGCCGCTTTCGATTCGGGGCGATGACCATGGGAATCGTGAATTGGCTGGCTCGGATTGAATCTTGGTGCAGTTCAATCCGCAGTGCGCCCCGGCACGGAGGCGCGCGCAGGTTCCAGACTCGCTTGCCACTTCGTGCGCAATCGAGTTCGAGGTTCTGCGTGGGGCCAGAATTCTCTACGCTCGAGAACTTCACTGCTGAGATCTGCTCGAGCCATTCCGGCGGCAAATCTAATTCGATTTCCGTCGCGCTCAGTGCCAGGTCGAAGTCGACGGAACTCACTTGATCCGCAGCAAGTTCGACATGACGCGAGCAGTGCTGATCCCCGATCGTGACGCTCAATTGGCAACCGCCGCTGCGCATGGGCCGCAGCAGCACGAGACCCTCGGCGTCCGTGCGGATCTTGTGCCAACCTTGCTCGCCGTAATTCAATTCGGCGTAGAAGTATGAAATCGATTCTTGATCGAAATCGAAGGTCACATCCACCGCCGCACCCGTCACGGGGATGCCCGAACGATGGACGAAGCAGCGGACTTCCGAGCGCTCTAATTTGGGCAGCAGGATCGAGACTTCGCTGCCGCCTCGCGCCTCGAAATACGTGACAGCGGAAGCCAGCGAGTTGCCCTGCATTGCGCACACGCACCAGGGGCCTGGCGCGAGCGCAGCGAAGTCGAAGCCCCCGTTTTCGTCGATTGGAGTGCGAACATCCTCGGCTTGCTCGACAAAGTCATACGGGTCAGGCTGAATGAAGAGATACCTGCGCGCCACGACTTCGACGCCCACCGCCGCAACCGCGAGCGATCCGCGCACGCGCGCGGCCGCGAAATTCAGGCGACCAAGGTCGCGGCGATTTCCTCCTTCGAGCTTCAGATGATCGATCCAGATCGATCCCAGGTTGGCTGTCTGCAGCTCGCAGGCAAACTCGCCGCAAGGCAGGCCTTCAAGGAGCACCGAGTCCGAGGGGGCTGCGACCTCGTAGAGTGTTCTGCGCCGCCGCGAGGAGGGCATCGAGTCGCGGTGTTCCATATCGCGTTCATAAAGTCGCAGGCTGAACTTCGAGTCGGCTCCGCCGAAGCCTTGAATTTGGAAGGCGAGGCTGGCGAGCTGCGAGCGAACATCGAATTCCAGCCCCGAAACCGGCAGTTCGAGTTGCAAGGTGGCAAGCTGGGCCATGACATCCGGGCCGAGCACTTCCAGGAAGGCCTTGCCCGGCTCCCCGGAAATCGAGAATCCACCGTTCGCGTCGAGGCCACAAAGTGTCCACTTGCCGTTCTGGTGCAGTCGGACCTGAGAACGCGAGTTGGAAGCGGCGTCGAACCCGATCACGCGTCCGCTGGCGAAGGCCGATCTGGGATCTCGCAGATCGCCGAGATCGACGCGTGAGAAGGCTTCCACTTGCAACTCGAGATCCCGGCCGGACTCTCTCAGTCCGCTCGGGCCGGAAGGAGGCGGCAACTGGCAGCTCACGATTTGCGCACCCGCAGGCAGATCCACGAATTCGAAAAGACCGCCTTCGTCCGTCATGCAGGACATGAATCGATCGTCCCAGGGCGCCAAGGGTCTGCATGAAATTCGTGCACCGACCCAGGGCTTTTCTTGTGCATCGACCAGTCGGCCGCGGATGCTGCCGGGGGCTACCACGCCGAGTCTCACTTCTTGCGCGGTCGAGCTCGTCGAGAGCAAGACTTCGCTCGGTCGACCGATATACCGGCTCAACGGCGTCGCGAAGAGACCTTCTCCGACCGGCAGATCCTTCACGAGTACGGAGCCGTCTTCCTCACTCGGACCGTTCCAACGCAACGAGTCGAGCAGGGGATAGCTCGCCTGGGGTTTATCTCCGCTGAAGTACGGCCGCGGCTCGATGCGCACAAACGCCTCGGGGACACCGACTCCGTCCAAGGAGTGCACGACGACGCGCAGATCCGCAGTCGGATGCAGTTGCACTTCAAGCAGTGCATTGCCCCGATCCGCTTCCGTCTTGGGCACCTGCCACGTTGCGATGAAGCGCGCGGCATGGCCGGCAGAGCGGATGATCAAGAATTCGTCGCTTGGCAACGCCTGTTCGATCGCGGCGCGCCCCTCCGCATCGCTCTTCGCCAGTGGCGCCTCGTCGCGCGGATAGAACGGCGCTTCATTCTCCGTTCCTGGGACGGACGGAAGGGCCTCTTCTCCTGCGAGCGACAGGTAGCGCCCGGCGGATCCCATGATTCCGAGTTCCGTCCAGCGCGCGTTGACCTCATCTGCCAGCTCTTGCCACGATTTCGCCCGCGCCCGTGAGAGCGTTGCGCCCGAAAGCGGCTGTCCGCTCATCCGATCGACAATGTGCAGCACCAGCCACGGCACGCCAGCGACCGCGGGTGGGATCTCGGCGCGATTAGGGAGCGGATCGGGGCGTTCTTTCTTGGCGCTCAAAGCAGGATTCGTCTCGTTCAACGCCGCTACACTCGGCGCGGGCAGCGAGCACGACGGGGCGGTCGAGATCGCGATCGGTATCCAGATTCCCGCGACGAGCGCGGTGCACAACGCCGCTGCCCAGCGCAGCACGCGCGGCGCGGGCGCTGCGTTGAACTTCAACGGCAGTACGGTCCACAACAGATCGCGCAGCTCGCGATCGTCGCGCGTGCGTTCGCGCAGCTCGGCGATGGCGCGCGAGATGCGCTGGCGCACAGCGTCCGACGAAAGCCCGAGTTGATCCGCGATCGCCTGCGTGTCCTTCCCACGGTAGTAGCGCAGCAGCAACGCTTCGCGCAGCGGCGCGCGCAGGAGGAGCACCTCGGCCAGCAGGCGGCGCTGCAATTCGGCGCGCGCCACGAGCTCGTCGACGGGCTCACTGACCCGCGCGCCCTCGACAAGTTGCTCGCGCGCTTCGTTGCGGCCGCTCGAACGTCGTGAGAGCCAACTGCGCGAGCGCAGCACCTTGCGCAGCCAGGCGCGCAAGTTCGTCCTGTCCATGGCCCGCGGCGGCTGGGTGAGCGCGATCCAACAGGTGTCCTGGACGAGGTCTTCGCGCCCGCGCAGATCGCTGACCAGTTCGCGCGCCAGCTGGCGCATCCAAGGGATTTCGGCGAGCAAGGCCGCTTCGCGTTCGAGGGGTTGACTCATGTTGGACTCCCTGGATACCGCCGCGCGTGAGAGTGTGACGGGCGAGCGAGAAAAAATCTTCGCGCTCAGTCGTGCACGCGCTCACCCACCGTCTTCGGCCCGCGGACGACGATCCAGGCCACCAGGGAAATCGCGATCGTCGCCAGGCCCAACGAGAGTCCCCACCACAGTCCGGTCAGACCGTGACCGCCGCTGAATCCCAGCCAGGCGGCGAAGGGCAGGGCGAGCGCGTAATAGCCGATCAGATTGATCACTGCGCCGGGCACGGTGCGGCCCATGCCGCGCAGGACGCCGCTGCCGACGACCTGCAGTCCGTCGAAAAGTTGGAACGCCGCCGCGATCGGCAACACGCGCGCGGAGAGTTCCAGGACGGCGGCATCGCTCGTGTACAGACTCGGCAATGCGTGACGGCCGATCAGGAAAATCAGCGCGCACAGAGCCATGACCCCCGCACCCATGCCGAATGCGACGTGCGCCGCGAGCTGGGCCTCGTCGCGATCACCTGCGCCGAGCAGATTGCCGACGCGAGTCGAGGTGCCGATGGAAATGCCCAGCGGCAGCATGAACGAGAGCGAGGCCAGATTGAGCACGATCGTGTGCGCCGCAAGTTCGCTCGTTCCCAGATCGCCGGCCCACAGCGTCACGATCTGAAATGCCCACATTTCAAGGCCGATTTGCAGGGCGGCTGGGGCGCCGACGCGCAGGACCTGTCCGATTCCGCGCGGGCTGAACGACTCGCGGCTCCAGGGCGTCCATGCGTCTTGCGCAAGCCCGCCGCGCAGCACGAAGAACAGCAGCGCCAGAAACATGGCAACCTCGGTTGCGCCCGTGGCGAGACCGGCGCCGACGACTCCAAGGCGCGGCGCGCCGAGCTCGCCGAAGATGAAGACCCAGTTCCAGAAGATGTTGAACCCGTTGGCCAGGATCGCGACCCACATGGCCGGCCGCACGATGCCGCGGCCCTGCAAGTACTGGCGCAGCGCATGGAAGGCGAGCAGGAAAGGCAGTCCGGGAAGTTGCACGAGCGCATAACGCTCCGCTTCGTGCGCGAGAGCTGGATCCTGTTTGAAAAGGATCAGGGCTTCCTCGGTGTAGCACCACAGAAGCGCGATCGGAATGCTGGCGAGAATTGCGACGACCAAGCCGCGCTGAAGCGCTCGCCCTGCGCCCTTGCCGTCGCCCGCTCCGTGGGCCTGGCTGACGAACGGATCAATTCCGAACACGAGCCCCATGCCAATCAGCAGCGTGCCCATGACCCACAGGCGGCCGAGCGAGGAGGCATTGAGCGCCTCCACGCTGACGTGGCCCAGCATCAGGTTGTCGACCACGCCGAGCATCATCGTGGCCACCTGCGTGACCACGACAGGCGCGGACAACCGCGCGATCGTGGCGAATTCCTTGGCGTGTTTGCTCATCGGCGCGGAAAAGAAAATACGGTGCCGGGCTCCTGAAAGCCCGGCACCGTAGCTGACAATTCGCGCCGGATCGCTATTGGATCGTGATCGTGTCGCGCGTCGCGAACAACTTGCCGCCCTTGTCGGGGCGCATGCGGCCCGTCACCACGACCTCGACCGTCTGACCGGGGGCGAGCTGCATCAGCCCAAGCTGCGCGGCCAGCGCGGTGCGCGTGAAGCGCATCCGCAGGTCCTTCCTGCCGTCTAGCGTCAGAGCGTTGCACCCGCCGTAATTCGTCGCAGTAATTGAACCCGTGTCCACGAGCTGCGGCAGGGTCGCGGGCGAGATAGAGACGTTCGGGATCGTACGCACCGACAGTCGCAGCGAGGCCTTGTCTACGTTTTGGGCCTTGAAGCTGGGCGCACCCAGAAGCACCACGTCGACGGTCCCGGTCGCCTGCGCGGGTGCGAAGAGATTCGGGCACTGGACGGGATCGAAGTCCAGATTGGCTCGGTCGTTGCCTTCGCCGGTCGCGGCGATAAGGATAATCGACTGCAC
>JAYUOR010000677.1:0-2739 GCA_043760765.1 Planctomycetota bacterium
TATCTGAACGACACGCTCGTCGATCTCGACAAACCCGTTCGCATCATCTGCAACGATGTCGAGGGCTTGGTCCAGACGCGGCGGCACTTGCAGGACACGCTCGACATGCTGCTCGACGCCACCAGCGACGCGGGCGCCGTGTATGTCGCGCAGGTGATCGTGCCGACCAGCGCCGAGGGCAAGAGCACGGAAACCCGCACAGTGCCGCCCAAGGACGTCGAGTTCGAACACGCCTTCACCGAGGCCGGTGCGCAGGTGGACAAACTTTGGGCGCTTTCGCAATGGTGCAAGTCCACCGAGCGCGATGCGCTGGGCGTGCGCGTGCTGCGCCGTCTGCTCCACCTTGCTCCCGATCACGAAGGCGCGCGCACGGCACTGGGCCACAAGTTCGCGAAGGGGCAATGGTTCACGAATCAGGCCGCCCTCGAGCGCTTCCTGCGCAGTCAGGATCCGCTGGTCGCCGCGCGCAAAGGCCACATCGAATTCAAGTCGATGTGGATGCATCCCGAAGAACGCGCGCTCGTGGGCAAGAGCTGGGTGAAGGAACAGGAAACTGGCCTTTGGATCACGCCCACCGATCGCAAGCGCCTCGATGAAGGCTTTGCGCGCCAGGACCTGGAGTGGATTTCCCCCGAAGAAACTTCGCGCATGGACGAGGGCCTTTGGAAAGTCGGCGGCGAATGGGTCGATCTGCGCTCGGCGAATGAACGGCACGCGCGCATCGACGGAATGTGGCGCATTCCAAGCGCCGACGTCCTTCTATATTCGACGACCGACCGCGAGACGTGCGACAGCGCGCTCACGACGATGAATCGCGCCATGGAAGAGCTGCGCAAAGTCTTCGGTGGCGAGCCGCTCCTGCCGCTGCGCGTCGCGATGTTGCGCGATGAAGAGCAGTACGACCGCTTCGCCTTCGGCGATCCTGATGGCCGTCGCCGCGCGACAGGCGCCGGCCGTCTGCACAGCGTGCACAGTGCGTTCTTCGCCGAGAGTTGGTTCCCGCGCGTCGAAGGCAAGTTCGAATTTTCAGGCATGGGCGTGTGTTATTGGGATCCGCTGGTCCCGGGCGGGAATCAATACGGCCTGCACGCCGCGCGGCTCGCCGTCGGGCTTTCCTACGTGGAAGCTCTCGATCCTAGTCCGAAGGCCGTGCGTCAAGCGCTGCCCGGCGGTCCGAAGCCGGAGTATTACGCCGCGTATCAAACGGAGAAGTTGATGCCGGCCTGGTTGCGCTGGGGCGGAGCGGTCTATGCCGAACGCTTCTTCAAGGACGAACTCGTCGCCGCTGACGGCGACCCCTTTTGGGCGCGCAAGTGGTCGCTCGAAAACCTCGCGCGCGGCGGGGCCTTGCAGCCACTGTCGGAAATCATGAGCTTCAAGCTCGATCCTGATAATCGCGACGGGTCGTTGCGCCTATTGATCGAAGCGGGTCTGGTCCTGTCGTTCATCGTCGACGGCAATTGCGCGCCGGTCAACGCCGCGCATGCCCAGTTCAAGACTGCGATTGCCGGCGGCAAGTTGCATCCGAACGACATCAAGGCGCTGACCGATGCGCTGATCGCGCACGAAGCTGAGCTCAAGGCGTACGCGGGCTTGTGAGCGGACCGCGAGCGCGGTGTTCGGCTTCACACCCCGCTCGGCGGTGCACCGAAGCGGTTCGAATTAGCCCTGCCGGGCATGAGCAGCAGAAAGCCCCAGAAGGGCAGCAGCACGAAACGGAGCCACTGCGAGTCGCCCGCGGGCAAGCCGCGCGTCGAAGAAAACCAACTGCCGAGCAACACAGTCATCCAGGGCACGGCGACCCACAGGCCGTGAAGCGACAGATCATGGAGCCGACGAATCTGCAGGCCCATGGACACCCACAGAAACAGTGCGAGTGCGCCAGTGCCAACTACAGTACCGAGGTGATCGCGCCAGGAATTGGGGTGGAAGCTCTCAGGCAAACACTCCAGCGCCGTCAGCAGCGCGAGGAACGCGAAGCAGAAGCGCAGTAGCAGGCCAACGCGGCCGATTCGCCCCTCGAAGAGGAGCCACGCGCGCATGGCCCGCTTCAGCGGCGGTCGCAGGCGCAGCATTAGATCAGCTCACGCACCGCGCTCCACGACGAACACACGCAGATTCGCGGGGCCGACTGGTTTGCAGACGAATCCACAGCGCCCAAGTTACGTCGCCAGATATCGCTCGAGCTCCGCCGCCGCGAGTTGCGCCGGCCCATCGAAGTTGGCCGGCCTCGTCGAGAGTGCCTGCGCGACGTCAACGTCGTAGGTGAATTCAACCCAGTCGCAGCCTGACAACGCTTCAGGAATTCCTCAGCGTTCATCGCGCGTTCCACACAGAGGGAAAGATCGAAGACCTCCGCTGCGGAATCCACAGCCAAAGCGTGCGGTTGATCGTTCGGTTTGCGGTCGGAGCGACAGGCGATCAGGAGAGTGGATGCGATGATCAGTGACCAGGGCTTCATGAATTAAAGGATTGCGGCCGGAGATCCGATCAGGACAAATTGGAGACGCCTAGTTTACCCGCGTTCTTCCCGGCATGTTTTCGCGATAGTGAACGTTGGCGGGGCTGGGTTACACTGATCAAGCTTCTGCGACGAATCGGATCAACGCGCGGGGCGCACCCAGTTCGATCTCGAGCACTTCAAAATATGCCCACGCAGACCCCCTCAGCCTCCGCCGAATCCGAACCTCGATCGCGCTGGTGCAGGCTTCGGAATGCGCTACTGATGCTGCTCGTGGG
>JAYUOR010000678.1:0-2736 GCA_043760765.1 Planctomycetota bacterium
GCGGTGGCGTTCGTGATCGCCTTCAATCAGCCCGTCGATCCGAGCAGTGCGAACATCGCTTCGAATCACCTGCGCGTTGAATTTCTTGATCAGCTCGGAACTTGGCGAGCGCTGAATTCGCGCTCGAGTCTGGAGTCCAATTGCACAGGAACCGGCAGCAGTGTGCGGCTCGAGCCGCAGGGATCGTTGCCGTCGGGTTCGCACCTGCGCGTCTTCCTGGCGCCGGCGTTCAGCGACATCGTCGGTGAGACCAACCAACTCGCGCAACTCGACTTTGCTCCGGCGACAACGTCGCTCGCGCCGACGATCCTCGCGGATTCGCTCGAAGAAGAATTCCTCATCGGCGGGACTGCCCCAGGATCGCGGGAGGAGACGGCACCGGCATTGGGTCTGCCCATCGCGAACTGGGCTGGCGGCTTGCTTTCGACTGCCTTCGGCTTCTCCGGAACCGGCGGTCCCGGCGGCGACTTTGACTGGGAAGTGAAGCCGGGTGCGGTCTTCGTGCTCGACACGGCCACGACCATTCTCGTCGGCGGCCCGGGATTCGCTCAGAGCGCGCAACAGGTCGTCGTCGGCGGGGTGCTGGACCTGCGCAGTTTCCGCGTAGGAGCCGGCGGCGTGCTCAGAATCCAGGGTCAGGATCCCGTGACCATTTTTGCCTCGGGCTATGTGCAGATCGACGGAACGATCGAGATTAGTGGCACCGACTCCAAGGGGGTCGGAAGCATAAACACTACTAGTGTCCCTGAGCCCGGCGCTCCCGGGGTCGGCGGTGGAGGCAAGGGAGGCGCTGGCAGTCCGCAGACGAACGCGTCGTCTCCCAAAGGCGGCGACGGGTTCGGTGCGTTCGGCCAGGCCGGCGGCGGGGGAGTCGGTGGCGAGGCGACGTTTTGGACGGGCGGTCCTTACGACAATCATGCGCGGCGTGGCACCGGTGGCGGCGGTGGCCGGCTTGGACCGGATCAGATTTCGGCCACTACCGCTCTCCTCGACCAGACGTTCATTGGCCTCGATGCCGAGCCCGGATTCAACAACCTCTTCGTGCCCGGTGTCGGTGTGCCGGCGCCGATTGGCGCGCTGAGCGGATTGTCTCCGCCGCGCGGTGGCGCGATCGGCCCTGCGACCTTCATCGACGGCGACACGACGGACGATTTCTTCGGCTATGTGTTCGATGCCGCTAGTGGAATCGTGACTCAGGGCGAGTTGCCGCGGCCCGTGGCCGGTGCAGGCGGTGGCGGCGGCGGTGATGCCTGCTGGTCGAATGGAGTTCCTTTCCCCGTCGTACCCTTCAATCCCATAGAGGACGAAAAAGGTGCCGCTGGTGGCGGTGGCGCTGGATCGCTGCAGATCGTTGCGCTCGGGAGGATTTCCTTCGGGCCCCTCGGCGCGATCGCGTGCCGTGGCGGAAGCGGTGGTGGTGGGGAGAACGGTCCGGAGGCTTGGCGGGTCGGCGGCGGATCCGGCGGCGCTTCCGGCGGTTACGTTGCGCTGCAAACCGCGTCGAAGATCGATTTCAGTCTCGTCGACGCCGCTCAGCTCGCGATCCTCGCGACTGGCGGCCAAGGCGGCGCGGGCAAGGACAACCTCGGCGGTGCACTCATGGGCACCAGCGGTTCGCAGGAGACGACACCGCTGCAGGACGCCTGTCCGGCCGGTTTCCCGATCACGCAATGCCTAGGACCGATTTCCGGCGCGGGTGGCGACGGCGGCCCGGGAGTCATTCAACTGCACACTCCGACCGGGCTGGCCGGGGGCGACATCGTGCTGCCACTCGGCCGGACACTCGCCGATCTCTGTGAGCCCACGCCGGTCGCAGCCACTGCGACGCTGCGGCTCCTGCCGAGCTTCGGCCGTGCTTCCATTGCGCGTTCGCTCTGGATTCCGATCGGCCTGAGCGGATCAGATCCGTCGGCGACGGCGGCGCCATTCTTCAAGACTTCGACTTTCGACTTCGGCGGTGTGAACCCAGCGACCGGTGAAGTGCGGACGAGCGCTGGTGTCGTGGACCTCGGAGCGGCACTGCTTGGGCCGGTCAACGTCGCAGTCGAGCCTGCGCTTCCGTTCATCGACGCGTCGGGCCGCACGATGTTCATGGACGCGACCGCGCTGGTCGGCACAGCTGCGGAGTACTTTTTGACCAATCCAGGTTTGTTGAAGCGCAGCACATTGCGCCTCAGTCAGATCGGTGTGCCGACGAACCATCGGCGCTTCGACGTCGCGACGGTCGTGCTCGACACGAGCTTGGTCACACCTCGATTGAAATTGACCGTCGTTGCCACGGATCCGCTGCTGACTTCTTTCAGCGCTGCGGGCGGTGTCGCTGTTGAGTTGTTCCCGACCTACTTCAGGATCAGGACCGCCGGCATCGCCGATTCGCTGCCCGATTCCGCGGCGGTCTTCCTGAAGTTTCAGGCGGCTCCCGCCACGGCGGCCGGCTTGCCGGATCTTGCGGCCGCAGTTCCCGCGACACCGGGTTCCGACATCAGCCTGTTCAACGCGAGCGTGCTCAATCCTGATTTTCGATTCCTGCGTTTCCAGGTCGAATTCGACATCGATCACCTCGGCACGGGGATCACGCCGACGAGTCCGCTGCCCGCGCTCGATTTCCTGCGCCTGCCTTTCCGTTTCTGAAAGCGGCCGGCGCGCGAAGTCGTCTGGCCCGCGCGCGCCCAAAGCTGCGCTTCGCTACGCACTCAGCTCCGATGGCGAGTCTGTGCGCGAGGGATACCGTTGATT
>JAYUOR010000679.1:0-2727 GCA_043760765.1 Planctomycetota bacterium
TGGAGACGTTCTGGATGAAACGCGTGTTGAAGATCTGCAGCGCGGAGCCCGGCGTGCCGACGTAGGTCATGCCGCCGCCGGAGTCGTTGGCCACGTTCGCGGTGAAATCGCAATCATCGATCACGGAGGTCGTGGGGTAAATCGCGTCCAAATACACGCCCGCACCACTTTGGGTGGCATGGTTCGCGACGAATTGACAGCGGGTGAGGATCAGTGTCGCGTCGCTGAATATCGCTCCACCTTGTCCACCGGCGTGGTTCGAGCCGAACTGGCAATCCGTCAAATCCGCGCCGGCATCCGTGGCGAAGATCGCGCCGCCGGCGCTGTACGGAATCGAGTTGTTGGAGAAGGAGCACTGCACTGCGGACAACCACGCTTGGTGATCCAGTTGGATCGCGCCGCCGAGCGAGAGCGACGACGAGTTGCTGAGCGTGCAATTCTGCATCTGGGCATTCGTCGAGCGCAGCCGAATGCAGCCCGCGCCGCCCGTGGACGTGTTCGCATCGAACGTACAGCCTTGCAGGGACAGCTGGTTGTCGAGGCAGTGAATCGCACCGCCGTAGCTGCCCGAATTGTTGCCGGTGAACTGACATGCGGTCACCGTGAGCGCACCTCCGGCGACGTTGATGGCGCCGCCACCAGGATTCGATCCTCCGCTGTTCTGGTCGAACACCGTGCTCGACACGGTTGCGGTCAGATAGGAGAGGTTGATGGCGCCGCCGCTCGATCCGGAGGAGTTGCTTCGAAAAGTCGAGGAGTCGATGCTCAATGTCGCGCCGGCTGCATGGAGCGCTCCACCGACATCCGTGCGGTTGTCGATGAAGGCGCACGCGGAGACTTGCAAATCGCCTCCGCCATTTTTGAACAGTCCGGCTCCGGGATAGCTGCCGTAACCGTCACCGCCCGAACGGACGGTGAATCCTTCCAGCCGGGCGAAGCTGAGAGCGCCCATCGTCACGACGTGGTAGGCATTGTCCAGGCGAGCGGGGTCGTTGGCCGCGAGGTCGCCGCTCAGCGTGCTCGGAAAGGTGCCCGGGTCTTGGTCATCGGGATTCCCTCCGCCCGCGAGTCCGCGAAACCCGCCGCGCAGATGCATGCCTTCGCGAATCAGGAACGTGGAGTCTTTCGCTCCGGCGACCTGATTGGCGCCGCGATCGGGTCGATACAAGCCGCCAGCCACGTGAACGTGCTCGTTCGCCCCGGCGAATACGAGAGCATCTTGGACTTCTCGATAGGCGGTAGCCCAGCTCATTCCATCGCCGCCGAGCGGCGCATCATCGTCCACATAGACGATCGTTTGCGCCGCGGCAGGGCTGCACCAGATCGCGATCGGGAGCACAAAGAAGCGCAACGCGAATTTCAGCAGCATGTTCGGCCTTCAGCGTGGAAGAGTAGTCTTCGCGGGCCGATTGGATGCCCCGAAATCGCATCGTCGGTGACCACAAGGGCAACAAAGGATCGAGTCTAGGAAGTGACCTCGAATTCCGCCATCTAAGACGGCCTCTCAGCGCTGGGAGGCCCAGCCATGAGGGGCAGAAGCCGGTCGTTGGGCGGCGAGCATCGCGCCGAGAGCTGCCAGCCGCGCGGTCTAGAAAGCTCGCAGGCGCGGCTTCCGCGGCGGAAGCGAGCTTCGAATGCGAGAGCGCAGCGGACTCTTCGCCGGCATGCTGCGTCGCCGCTCGAGGACTCTGATGTCGAAGAACTCGCGCGCACGCCGCAGCGGCGTGTGACGCGCTATCTCGAGCGCGTGAAAGTGCGGAAATGGGTATCCCTTTAGCTCCCGTGAGTGCAACCTATTGTGGTGAACCCCGCTCCTGCTCCATCGCGCCCTGCCGGCTATCCTCGGAACCTCGTGGAGTTCGACGAGCGTTTCAGCACCGAGGAAGCGTGCCTGGCGTACCTTGCGGCGGTGCGCTGGCCGAACGGCTTCGCTTGCCCAAGATGTGCGGGCGTTGAGGCGTGGCGCAAAACGCGAGGGCTGAATCTCTGCCGCGCCTGCGGCCTCGAGACCTCTGTGACCGCCGGCACGATTTTCCACAAGACTCGCAAGCCTCTGCGCGTGTGGTTCAAGGCGATGTGGTCGGTGACCAGCCAGAAGTACGGCGCGAATGCGTTGGGACTTCAGCGAACGCTTGGTCTGGGCAGCTACGAGACCGCGTGGACCTGGCTGCACAAGCTGCGGCGCACGATGATCCGGCCAGGACGCGATCGCCTCAGCGGCGCGATCGAAATCGACGAGGCCTACGTGGGCGGCAGCGAGACGGGCGTCTACGGACGCGAGACCGCGAACAAGGCCTTGGTCGTCGTCGCGGCAGAAGTGCGGGGTCGAGCCACCGGTCGCATCCGGCTGCGGCGTGTGCCCGACGCCTCGGCGTCCAGCCTGCGGCCCTTCATCGTCGAAGTGATCGAGCCCGGTGCCGAAGCGATCACCGACGGGTGGCGCGGCTACAGCGGCCTGCCCGACCTGGGGTACCGCCACACCATTCACAACATCAAGCGCAGCGGTCGAAAGGCGCACGAAGAACTGCCGCGTGTACACCGCGTCGCTTCGCTGCTGAAGCGTTGGCTGCTCGGCACCCACCAAGGTGCCGTGAGCCACAAGCACCTCGACTACTACCTGGACGAGTTCACCTTCAGGTTCAACCGACGTGCCTCGACACATCGTGGCCTGCTCTTCCTCAGGCTCGTCGAGAACGCCGTTGCCCTTGGGCCCACGACGCATCGCGA
>JAYUOR010000680.1:0-6952 GCA_043760765.1 Planctomycetota bacterium
AAAGATCCGTTGAACCGCGGCTCGCAACGTGCTCGGGATTGCCCTCGCACTTCGTCGGCCGGCCCATGTGACTCTCGACCAAAAGGCCGATCGCTCCGCTCGACCACGGCATGGAGGTGGCGAAGTAGATCGGCTTTCCCGGGATCAGCGACTCCGGCGACTTCGCGTAGGGCAAAACGTGTTCGTCAGGTTGACGCGTGCAAGACGAGATGCCGGCCAGGGCCAGCGACGCGCCCATCAACTGAAGGAAGGTGCGCCGTTGCACCGGGTCGGCCAGCATCTCGACCTGCGAGGGAAACTCGCGGCGGACGTGCTCGCCTAGCCGCGCGGAAAACTCCGCGTCGTGCGACAGCTCTTCCAGGCTTCTCCAATACTTGCGACCGCTTTGTCCGGCGAGGCGTTGGTTGACCTCGTCGGGCACGGCAACAGAAGTGTTGTCACTCATCGGTGGCAGGTGGCGCAGTTGGTCAGCTTCTGCACGTGGTAGCGCTCGACCAATTCGGCTCCGAGCTGTTCCTGGGGCTTCTCGTGCGAGGGCTTCCAGTTGATGTTGAAGACTTCCTCGCGCGGGCGCAGGAATTTTTCCGGCTCACGGTGACAGGACAAGCACCACTCCATGTTGAGCGTGTTCTTGCGCCGCATCAGCGGCATCTCGTCCACCTGACCGTGACAGGTCTGGCAGCCGACGCCCTGCTTGACGTGAATCGAGTGGTTGAAGTACGCGAAGTCCGGCAAGTCGTGGACTTTCACCCAGGGAATCGAGCGATCCGTGCGATAGCTCTCGCGCACCGGCTCGAGCATCGCCGCGTTGGTCCAGATCATCGAGTGACACGTCATGCAGGTCTTCGTCGAGGGCAGCGACGCCTGCGCCGACTCCTCGACCGACGTGTGGCAGTAACGGCAATCGATGCCGAGACCGCCGACGTGGTGCTTGTGACTGAAGGGCACAGGCTGCTCGCGGGACACGTCGACTAGGCTGATGTAGGGCGTGCGGTTGGCGCCGAGCAGCCAAGTCACGGCGGTCGCCGCAACAAGCCCCCCCAGCACGATGCTGGCCTTCGAAAGGGTGTTGAAGCTCTTGTGGAAGAGTTGGGTCATCTGGGGTGGGAACCGGGCGCCGCCGGGTGGCCGCGCGGCCCGTTGCGCCGCGGTCGCGGGCAGGGGCAGGTACGCTTCTTGTCAGCGAGCCCTGCGCTGTGGTGCGCATGCTGCTCGCTCTTGAATTTGGGCGAGAGTCTAGCGTTCGCTCGCGGCGCATTCGCCAATTCGTTGGCAGGTTTTCGCTGACGAATCTCGAGGCAGCCTGTCCGCGGATCCGCCCGCTCTGCAGCTCCTACGATTTCGCGACGGCGTGGCAGCCGACCCACAAACTCTGCCGTGCAGGTTAGGCTCTGCGGCGGCAGGCTTCCAGACTCAGCCCCTCATTATTGGGCTCAGGCCAAGCGCGTGCTCGGTCTGACGTCCTGTCCCGCCTGAGGATGGGGCTCGTAGTGCCCGTCATTGTCGGGCAAAGGGACTCCAGCGCGCACGAGCGCCGTGTAGGTCGCGAGGCAAACCACGTTGGCGAGGTTGAGGCTGCGAACGCCGCTCTTGATCGGGATATAGACGCGCCTATCTCTATGCTGAGCAAGGAGTTCCGACGGAAGACCCTGCGATTCGGAGCCAAAGACGAGCACGTCGTCGGCCGCAAAATTCGTCTCGAAAAGCGAGCTCGTCGCCCCGCGGGCGGTGAACAGTCGCAGGCGCTCGCCGATCGGTCGTGGACTGCTCGCCGCCAGCTCCGCGAGTGCCGCGGTCCAGTCGCGGTGAACGGCCAGGTTGACCATGGGCCAATAGTCGAGGCCGGCGCGCTTCAGGTAGCGGTCCTCCAGGCTGAAGCCGAGCGGCTCGACGAGGTGCAGACGCAGACCCAGGGCCGCCGAGAGCCGGCCCGCGCAACCGGAGTTGTGCGGGATCTCGGGTGAGACGAGCACGATCTCCATCGCTCAGTACCCCACGCGTTTGTCGACCACGTTGAGCAGCGGCAGTCCGGCCCCGAAGCGGCGCAGGTTCTCATGGAAGAGTTGCTTCGCGCGCTGGTCGGTCAGCTCGCCGTCGCTGGCGACGTGCGGCGTGATCACGACGTTCTCCATTTTCCACAGCGGATGCTGCGGCGGCAGCGGTTCCGGATCGGTCACATCGAGGCAGGCGCCGGCGAGTCTCTTGTCGCGCAGAGCTCCGAACAGCGCCTCGGTCTCGACGACGCGCCCGCGCGCGATGTTGACGAAGTACGCGCCGGGTTTCATGGCCGCGAATGCGGCGCGGTTGAAAAGGTGCTCGGTTTCAGCGGTCAGCGGCGTGCACACGACCACGACGTCCGCGCGCGGCAAAAGCGTCAGCAATTCAGCGGGTTTGCCGACGTATTCCAGATACGCGGGTGAAGGCGTGTCGCTGCGCCGCGTTGCGATCACGTGCATGCCGAATCCCTGCGCGCGCTGCGCGACTTCTCCGCCGATACCGCCAAGTCCGACGACCAGCATCGTGCGGCCCTGCAGCACGATCGGATGTCGTTCCGCTGCAGCGTCGCGTCCCCAGGTGCCGGTGGCTTGATTCGCAAGGTGAAAGCGCAAATCGCGCGTCAAACTGAGCAACATCGCGAACACGTGATCGGAAATCGCCGGGCCGTGCACACCCTGCATGTTGGTCAGCACAATGCGATCTTCGCTGACCAGGTATTCGAGTTCGAGGTAGCGATCGACACCCGCGCTCATCGCCTGGGCCCAGACGAGTTTTTTCGCCTCCGCGAGAAACACGGGCGTGATGAAGCGCGCGTCGCATGCGTCGGCTTCGGCCGCGTGGGCGAGAGCCTGCTCGCGCGAAAGTCCGCTGAGAATGCGCACATTCGGCGCAAGCCTCGAGAACGCCGCCAGTTCCTCGGGCGTCACGTCACCGGCGAGAAAGGTCAACGGAACGGGCTTGCCGTTGGTCACGAAGGCCACGCGCGCGTTGCGCAGCGAGCCGATGCTCTCCTCGGCCGGGACTTGTGCGGCCGGCAGAACTGCCCCGCTGGTGCCTGATTGTTGCACCGGCACGGTCGGCGTGGCACTCGCGGATTCGACGCGCGAATGAGTCGGAGCCTCGCAAGCCAGGGAAAGCAGGACGGTCCCTAGGGCCAACGCACGCTTCGAAATGAAATGGGTCATATAACTCAGCATAGCGTAGTCATTGCAGGGCCTGGCGCGGTGCCGCAATACCCGACCAGGGCAACCTGCGAAGATTTGAAACTTCAAATACGATGAATGCGGGTCACGGGACGTTCATCCCTACGTTTAGATTTGTAGCGCGGGCTTGCCAGCCCCCCGGTGTCCTCGGGGAAAGCAGCCTGCGCGTCATCAAAAGGTCTCCATGTTCACTCCCACTGCTGCCTTTGTCGTCCTTTGCTCGATTCTCTGCTACCAGGAGCCTCTCCCGACCGGTGCCGCGCCGGGCACCGACGAGCTGTCGGGCGTCCGCGCCGGATTCTGGTGGGCGGACTACGATCGCGATGGGCTCGACGATGCATTCGTCGTCGGTGCGGATGGAGCCGCGCGACTCCTGCGCAACAGCGGTGATGGGTCGTTCGTGGACGTCACGCTGCTCTCAGGACTCGACGGACTCGGTGCTGCGAGTTTCGCGGCCTGGAGCGACTACGACCGTGATGGCGCGCCTGATGTCTTCGTGGGTACGCAGTCTGGACCCGGCCATCTCATGCGCAATGCAGGCGATGGAACATTCCAGGACGTGACGCAGTTCGTCGGACTCACCCACTCCGGTCGCCACCTCGCAGCGCAGTGGTTCGACTACGACCTCGACGGTCTCGTTGATCTCTCGGTGCGCACGGGCTCAGGCGAGCATCTCTATCACGCGCTTTCCAACGGTCACTTCGAAGCGATCGATCTCGGCAACGTGAAGCTTGGACCGATCATCGACTCGTCAGCCGACACTGTTGAGATCAACACCGCCGTGGGGACCGACGGCTCCGCGCCGGTCGCGCTCGACAAGGACAGCGACAAACCCGCTGGGCGTCGGCCCGCCAGCCGTCCGCCATCCGGGCTGAGCAGCGTGCCCACTCGGCCGACGCGCCTGGCGACTGCGCCGGCGCTGCCACCGCCCGGCAGCTATCTCATCTCGGCCTGCCCGCCAAGAATTGCGGATGCCTCGGGCGCTGGTTGCATGTCAGCAAGCTCCGTAGCCACGCTCGGCATGCTCTATCCGCTCTCGATCGACCTCAACGTCAGCGGCGCGGGCAACGTCGGCATCGGCACGACCACCCCTGGGGCGAAGCTCGACGTGGTGGGCAGTGCGCGCATGAGCGACACGCTCACGCTCGCACCAAGTGGCGATCAAGCCCTCAACGTCCAAAGCGGCAGCATCTACAAGGGCGGATTGCTGTTCGCACACACCAAAGGCGGGGCTGGCAATACTGCCATCGGGCAGGAAGCTCTGCTGAACGTCACCACCTATGGAGCCAACAACACGGCTAACGGGCAACGTGCGCTTCGCTCCAACACATCCGGCTACGCGAACACGGCCAGCGGCTTTGAATCGCTCTTCGCCAACACGACCGGCATTTCGAACACGGCCAGCGGTCACAAGGCACTTCGATCCAACACAACCGGAGGCCTGAACACGGCAAGCGGAAATCGAGCGCTCTACGCCAACACGGGCGGAAGTAGAAACACTGCCAGCGGATTCAACGCCCTGAGTGCCAACACGGGCGGTTCCTACAACACGGCCAACGGATATTCTGCGCTCGCGTCCAACACGACCGGCCTTCGCAACACTGCCAGCGGAGATGGCGCCCTCTACAGTAATACGACCGGATCGGTAAACACCGCCAGCGGGAGTGACGCCCTCCGCAAGAACACGACCGGGCAACGCAACCTAGCCAGCGGGTATGCGGCGCTTTACGCCAACACGACTGGGTCTTTCAACACGGCCAGCGGATATGGTGCGCTTCGCTCCAACACGACCGGCACCTACAACACGGCCACTGGAAATGAAGCGCTGCGCTCGAATACGACCGGATTTCGAAACACCGCCAACGGGACATACGCACTCAAGTCCAACACGACCGGGAGCAAGAACATGGCCGACGGGTTCGCGGCACTGCGCTTGAACACAACCGGCAATTACAACACGGGAAGCGGGTACGAGGCGCTTCGGTCCAATACGACCGGGGTCAACAATACCGCCAGCGGATTTCGAGCGTTGTACGGCAACACTACCGGTTACTCCAACACCGCGGCTGGAGAGAGTGCACTTATGGCCAACACAACCGGCAAGTTCAACACCGCCAGCGGGGACAAGGCGCTCTACTCCAATTCAACTGGCAGTTACAACGCCGCCAGCGGCGGCCTGGCGCTTAACGCCAACACGACCGGCATCAAAAACACGGCCGACGGTTTTCGCGCGCTCTCTGGCAACACGACCGGCTTCGCCAACACGGCCGGCGGATTCGATGCGCTTCGCTTCAATACGACCGGTCAGCGCAATACCGCCAGCGGTGGCTACGCGCTCACGTCCAATACGATCGGCAGCAAGAACACTGCCATGGGATTTGGGGCGCTGCGTCTCAACACGACCGGCAACTACAATACGAGCAGCGGGGACAATGCACTGCGCTCCAACACGACCGGCTACGGCAATACCGCCAGCGGATCTCGAGCGCTGTACGGCAACACGACGGCCAGCAACAACACGGCAACTGGGAGGGATGCGCTCCTTTCCAATACGACAGGCACTGACAACACCGCCGTTGGGCGCGGGGCGCTCGCCAGTAACTTTACCGGCCTGGGCAACACCGCAAGTGGGAGTCAAGCGCTCTATTCCAACACGATCGGCTCCGGCAACACCGCGAATGGCAGGGAGGCACTCCGTTCCAACACGACCGGCTCCTCCAACATGGCCAGCGGATATCGGGCACTCTTCGCCAATACGACCGGCAGAGGCAACACCGCCAGCGGATCGTATGCGCTCCGCGCCAATACGACGGGCGATCGCAACACGTCCGCCGGTTACTTCGCCCTTCGTTCCAGCACGACCGGCACTGACAACACTGCCAACGGAGCCCGTGCGCTCTATTCCAATACGTCGGGCGCCATGAATACTGCCGCGGGAAGTTCGGCGCTTCGTTTCAACACAAGCGGCAGTTTCAACACTGCGAGCGGAACTCGGGCGCTCTACTCCAACACGACCGGAAATAGCAACACAGCCAGCGGATCGGATGCGCTTCTCTCCAACACGTTCGGCAGCAACAATGCTGCCAGTGGATCTCAAGCGCTCTTCAGCAACACGAGCGGCAGCAACAACACTGCCAATGGATCTTTCTCACTCCGATTCAACACGGTCGGATATTCCAACACGGCTACTGGGCGCTTGGCGCTGTACGCCAACACGACCGGCTATCGCAACACTGCCAGCGGCACGGATGCGCTACGCTCGACGACTACCGGTGGTCGCAATACGGCCGACGGATCCAGTGCGCTTCAGTCTAATACTACCGGCATTGCCAACACCGCCGGTGGAGTCGGGGCGCTCCGTCTCAACACGACCGGCAACAATAACACTGCCAGCGGTTACGGTGCGCTCGGCTCCAACACGAGCGGGTACCGCAACACTGCCGTCGGGAACCAGGCGCTCTACATCAACTCGACCGGGGTTGGCAACATCGCCCTTGGTGCTAGCGCAGGTGCAGGACTTACGACTGGCAACAACAACATCGCGATTGGAAACGTTGGCGTTGCCGCCGAGGGCGCGACGATTCGACTCGGCACGGCGGGAACGCACACTCGGGCGTTCATCGCCGGGATCCGCGGAGTGACGACCGGAATTGCCAACGCGATTCCGGTGGTCATCGACAGCAACGGCCAGCTCGGCACCGTGTCCTCGTCGCGGCGCTTCAAGAAGGACATCGTCGACATGGGCGATGCGA
>JAYUOR010000681.1:0-6949 GCA_043760765.1 Planctomycetota bacterium
TCCTCGTCGGCCTCGTCGTGGTCTTCCTCGCCGTGCTCACGCACATTGGCACGAAGCGCTGGCGCGCGGCTGGACTGGATGTCGACGGCGATTTACCCCCCAACGACTGATTCTTGGAGAACGAACATGACACTCATTGGTTGGATCATGATGATCTGCTCGCTCACCTTCGTCGTCGGATTGACGGCCTGGTGCTATTGGCGCGTACTGAGCCTGCCTCCTGAAGACTCCAAGCCTGCCAAGGACTTCCATAGCGCCTGATCGCGCCCTAGCTCTTCGAGCTCCCATGACCAGTACCACCACGGAAACCACGCTCGTACCCATCGACCTCGCCGCGGAGCGAGCTGCGCTCGGGCCCGCGTTGCACGAAGCCGTGCTGCGCGTGATCGACAGTGGCCGATACGTGCTCGGGCCGGAAGTCGAAGCGCTGGAGCGCGACTTCGCGCGCATGCACGGCGTCGCCCACGGCGTCGGCGTCGCGACCGGCACCGATGCGCTATGGCTTGGATTGCTCTCCCTCTGCGTCAAGGCAGGCGATCACGTCGTCACCAGTCCGTTCACGTTCTTCGCCTCGGCGGCGTCGATCGCGTTGATCGGCGCGAAGCCGGTGCTCGCGGACGTCGACTACGACACGGCGCTGCTCGATCCCAAGAAAGCAGAAGCCGCGATCGACGCCAAGACGACCTGCATCCTGCCGGTGCACCTCTACGGTCAGCTCTGCGACATGCGCGCGATCAAGGCGATCGCCGAAAAGCATAAACTGAGGATCCTCGAGGACGGGGCGCAGGCCCACGGCGCCAAGCGCGACGGCTACGGCTGCGGCGGCATCGGCGACGCGGGCACGTTCTCGTTCTACGTGACGAAGAATCTCGGCGCCGCGGGCGAGGGCGGGATGGTGCTCACGAACAGCGAGTCGACCGCGAAGACGCTGCGCCAATTGCGCGACCACGGTTCGCCGGCGAAGTACGTGCATGAAATGATCGGCACGAACTCGCGCCTGCACTCACTACAGGCCGCGATCCTCAACGTGAAGCTGCCGCACCTCGAGCGCTGGAACGCGCGCCGCCGTGAACTTGCCGCGCGCTACGACGCGGCCTTCAAGGGCTCGAAGACGCTCGCACCGATGAAAGTCGAAGCGGGTTCGACCCATGCGTACCACCAATACGCCGTGCGCGTGCGCGGCAGCAGTTCGCGCGATGCCGTGATGGCGGCGCTGGCCGAGCGCAAGATCATGACCTCGGTGCACTACCCCACGCCGGTGCACGTGCAGGTTGCCGCGAAGCCCTGGGGCTACAAGGCCGGCGATTTCCCCGTCGCGGAACGCTTGGCGCGCGAAATCTTGTGCCTGCCGATCCATCCGTTCCTGTCGAACGCCGATGTCGACCGCGTCGCGGAACAATTGATCAAGCTCTCGAAGGCGTAGGCCGCGAAATCAACGCGCCCGATCGGGCGATACGAGCCGACGAGGTTCATGGGACTGCGCAGCCGGTTGTTCGCAACTGCCTGCGCGGTACTTTTTTTCGCGGCCCCCGCTCGCGCGCAGTCGCTCTACGAGAAGGACTTCGAATTCGCGCACGCGGCGATCGAGCGTGAGTGCGCAACGCTGCTCGAGCAGAAGCACATCGATTGGAAGGCCGTGCGCAAGGAACTTGCGGCCGACGCGAAGGCTGTCTCGAGCGAGTCCGCCCATCTGGTCTTGTTGACACGCCTGCTCGCACGCCTGCAGGACGGCCACTCGGCCGTCGTGCCGACCGAAAAAACCAAAGAAGTGCGCTGGCCGGATGCCGAAGAACTGGTCGGCCCAGGAATGTTTTGGAGCCGCAGCGGCAAGAAGATTCTGGTCAAGACGGTCTTCGGCTCGGCCAAGGAAATCGGTATCGAAGCCGGCTCGGAAGTGATCCAGGTAGACGGCGCCCCCTTGGACGTCTGGCTGGAAAAGCGCATCACGAAGATGCGCGACACGCAATCGGTCTCGACCGAGCAACAAGCCTTCTTCCGCGCCTGCCATCAATGGCTCGCACTACCCAAGGGAACTCAGCTCGAACTCGAGTTGAAGGATCCCAGCGGCAAGCCGAAGAAACGTACGCTCACGTACACGAAGGGCAGCGTGATTCCGTGGGGTCCGGCTGTGGAGATGGCGGACCTCGAAGGCGACGGCGATGTCGCGTACAAGCTGCTCGACGCAGCGACGGGTTACATCCAGATCCGCCGCTGCAAAGAAAACCTGCCGGTGCGAATGGACGAAGCGCTGGCGAAGCTCGCGACTGCGAAGGGGCTGATCCTCGACTTTCGCGCCAACGGCGGCGGCGGGTTCGACCACGAGGATTTCATGCGCCGTTTCGTGCCCAAGGGACAGACGCTCCACGCGGGTGTCAGCTACGAGAGCCGCGGCGAACATCCCTTCGGCGGACCGATCGTCGTGATCGTCGACGCCGGCACACTCAGCGCGAGTGAAACCGCCAGCGGCATCTTCAAGCAGGACGGCCGCGGCTACATGATCGGCGAGAGCGCGACCGCGGGCATGTCCTCGCAGACGACGACGATCGATCTGCCCAGCGGCTTGTTCGGGCTGTATGTCTCGACGGGTTCGAACAAGGGTCGCTTCAACGGCGGCAAAGGCATCGAGGGCATCGGCGTGATCCCGCACGAAATCCTCGGCTATTCGGCAAAGGATCTTGCCGCAGGCATCGACACGATGATCCGGCGTGCCCGGGAGTTGCTCGAGAAGTTCCCGAAGGAACTAGTCCCGTACAAGTCGCCCTGATCGTCCTGCAGAGGGACACGGGGGGGGATGCGCGGAGCAGCGCTCGGGCGTAACGTGTGCGGGTCCGGTTAAGCCGCGACCCGAGTCCAGTCCCCTATTTTCGGAGGAGTCCCATGCTGTTCGCTGCCTTCTGCGTGCTCACGGCCCTGCAAGCCGACGTCACGGTCAAGCTCACGCCGCTCACCCAAGGTGCCAGCGCCAAAATCGGGCACTACTCACCGCAGCGCGCCGCGATGACGGCCGATGTGCCGGCCGCACTCAAGAAGGCTCCCGCGGACTTGGTGGCCCCGATGTACGGAGTGCTGCCGATCGGCGGAGGCAGCGGAGCGCTGTTCGTGCTCGACGAACCCGACGATGGCCCCGCGCAGTTGTACGTTGACTCGAACGCGAATGGCGACCTGACCGACGACGCGGCCGCGGAATGGACCGGCGAGGAACGCAAGGGCAAGGATGGCACCCCGACCACCATGTACAAAGGCAACGCGATGGTCGACATCGGCGAGGCCGGCAAGCCGTTGATGGTCAATCTGTCGCTGTACCGTTTCGACAAGGACGATCCGGCGCGCGCGGAACTCAAGCGCACGCTGCTGTACTACCGCGACTACGCCTACGAGGGCGAAGTCTCACTCGGCGGCAAGACTTTCAAGTCGATCCTGGCCGACGAAATGGCGCGCGGAGATTTCCGCGGCAAGGCTCCGTCCGAAGCCGACGCGAAAGAGGGCGCCAACTCGGGCGTCGTGCTGTACCTCGATGTCAACGGCAACGGCAAGTTCGACTCGCGCGGTGAATCCTTCGACGTCATGAAGCCGTTCAACATCGGCGGCACGACCTTTGAAATCGCCGGCATGGCGCGCAGTGGCGCTTCGTTCAAGATCGTGAAGAGCAAGCTGACCGTGGCCGAGATTGCGACGCCGCCCGATCACTCCGTCGGCAAGTTGATCACCGCCTTCAAGGCCAATGACACGGAAGGCAAGCCGGTCAACTTTCCCGCCGACTTCAAGGGCAAGATCGTGCTGGTCGACTTCTGGGCCACCTGGTGCGGCCCGTGCATGAGCGAAATGCCCAACGTGGTCAAGGCCTACGAGAAGTACCACGCGAGCGGCTTCGAGATCCTCGGTATCTCGCTCGACAACGAAAAGTCGATCCTGAAGATGCCCGACGTCATGAGCAAGTCGGGCATGACCTGGCGTCAGGTCGCCGACGGCAAGTACTGGAAGGCAGAGATTGCGCAGCTTTACGTGATCAGCAGCATCCCGGCCACGTTCCTAGTCGACGGCACCACCGGCAAGGTCATCGGCGCCAACTTGCGTGGCGAAGCCCTGGACGCTGCGCTCGCGACGGCGCTCGGCACGAAGAAGCCGGTTCAGTGACGCGCTTCTGGCAGCGCCGGCTAGCGCCGGCCTCGCCAATGAAAGGGGTCGCCGCTGCCCGAGCGGGGACCCCTTTTTTTCATCGAGCGTGCCTACGGCGCCATGCAGAACCCGAACGCGTCTCACAGCATTGAGCTCAGCGGCGCCGGGAATCCAAGGGCGTGTCGATCCGCAGCCCCGTGGGGCAACGAGAAGCATCGGAGATCTGGATTCTGGACGCTCATGAAGCGCCACAACTGGGGTCCGCGGTTAACCTGCTCTCCAGCTCCGTGCCGGGCTAGCTGGTGTCTGAGGTACTGCACCGGGGAGGCGGGCCCAGCCCCCTGTGCGTGGGCCCGTCCAGGCTCTGGACCGGCCGGCCCGACCGCAGGGGGCTTCCCCCCCAGTGCGCCGTCTCAGCCATGGGCCGGGCAGAGATTTTCTTGGCCGACCTAAGTCCTTGTCCCGGCAGGCCGCGACGATGGCGAGCCGTCCTTCAAGTGCTTGTCCGGCAATCGTTTAGGTCCGAGATTCGGCTCCGACCAGCAGCTTGGAGACCCCGAAATGCCGAAAGAATCGCCTGCTGCCCGCCACCCGGGCACCCGATCTTGAGTCCATCCCCACGTGAACCCCGAACGACGCAAACAAGACGAACTTGATCGTTGGATGAACCTGTTGCGCGAGCAGCTGGGAAAGTCCTGTACGGCTGAACTCGAAAGCCGCCTGCGCTCCGAGCTGAGCCGGTTCCTATTGGAACCTACCAGCGAGGAATTCAGACAGATCGCCAGCCTCATTGAATTGAGCGCTTGCAGCGAAGCCGCCCGCCGCAAGGGTCGCCGCGAACTCGAACACCTGCGTCGCGCGGCGCCGGGCTCCACCGAAGCTGCATTGCTGCGGAATTGGATCGAGTGGGTGCTCGAACTTCCTTGGTCGCTTCAGGGTCCCGAGCTGGAGCGCGACCGCGCAGCCCTTGGCCGGCTCTCCGCGGCGCTCGCGAAGAGTCACGCGCGTCTGGCCGAGGTCAAGAACCGCGTGGTCGAGTATCTGGCGGTCCGCCACCTCGAAGGCGAGGCGCGCGGCACCGTGCTGTGTTTCCTGGGCCCACCCGGCACCGGCAAGACCAGCATGGCCCGCGCGGTAGCCGATGCCTTAGGACGCCAATTCGTGCACGTGCCCGTCGGCGGCGTCAACAGCGAGACCGAGCTGCGCGGCATGCACCCCAATCAGCCGGGCGCGGTCCCGGGCCGGATCTTGCAGGGCGTGTTCCGCGCCGGCACGACGAATCCCGTGGTGCTGCTCGACGAGATCGACAAAGCCAGCTTCGGCGAAAACCGCTCCGCCGCAGGTGTGCTGCTCGAGATCCTCGATCCAGAACAGAACCGCGAATTCCTCGACCATTACCTGGGAGTTCCCTACGACCTGTCGCACTGCGTCTTCCTGGCCACAGCGAACGATCTTGAGGGCATGCCCGAGGCGCTGGTCGACCGGCTCGAGGTGATCCTCTTCGAGGGTTTCACCGAGAACGAAAAACTCGACATCGCGCGAGGGCATCTGATTCCGCGCGCGCGGCGTGGTGCGGGGCTGTTGCCGTCGCAACTGCAACTCTCGCCTGCGGCCCTGCGCGACATCATTCAGCGCTACACCGAAGAAGCCGGAGTGCGCCAGTTGCAGCGAGTGCTCGACAGTCTCGCGCGCAAGGCAGCCGTGCGCGTGGTGCGCGGCGAACAGCCGCTCATGGTGCGCAAGAGCGACCTGCTCGGTCTGCTCGGGCCCGCGGCGGCCGACGAAGCGCTGCACACGCGCCGGCCGCGCATCGGAGTCGCGACGGGCCTGGCTTGGACGGTTTCCGGTGGCTCGCCTTTGCCGATCGAAGCACTGGCAATGCCCGGCGCGGGCCGCACGATCCTGACCGGGTCGATCGGCGAGGTGATGCGCGAATCAGTCCAGACCGCGATGAGCTATGTGCGCACGCGGCTCGAGGATCTGAACGTCGATCCGGCGGCGCTGGACACGCTCGATCTGCACTTGCACTTCCCTGGCGCAGCCACGCCCAAGGACGGCCCATCGGCGGGCATCGCGATTGCGACCTCTCTGATCAGCCTCTTGGCGCGAGTCCCGGTGCGGCATGATGTCGCAATGACCGGCGAGATGACCCTGCACGGCGATGTGCTGCCGGTCGGCGGCCTGCGCGACAAGCTCCTGGCCGCTGCCCGCGCCGGCATGCGCGAGGTCGTCGTGCCGGCGCGCAACGGCGAAGAATTCTTGCGACTTCCAGCCGAGGTGCGCGGCGGACTCACGATCCACCTCGTCGAGCACGTCGATGAGGTCTTCCAGCACGCGCTGCTCTGGAAGCGGCCGGGTGCCGGCCGGTTCTCCGGCTCGGTGGCGCCCGGATTCGTACGCGGCCGGTTGCGGCGCGCCGCCGGAAAGCGCGCGCAATCGTCCAAGGGCCGCAGCGGCAAGGGCCGCGGCGAGAACAAACGCCGCGCGCAGTAGCCACGACGGGTCCCGGACGATTCAATCCACACTGCAAACATGAGAGTCACCACGCTTTCCGCACTGCTCGCGCTGCTTGCAGCCGCGCCGCTGATCCAGAATCCGTCGCCCGCCAAGCCGCCTGCCCAGGATCCTCCCGCGAAACCGGAGGAGTCCCAGGAATCGCTCGCCGCCAAGCGCCGACTGGCGGCGCAGGCGCTGGAGGAAGCTGAGTTCTTCGGGCGCTGCGACCAAAACGCCAACGGCTGGATTTCGTTGCACGAGGGGCGGGAGGCGTTGGGTATGGACTCGTCAACGTTCCGCTCGTACGACACCGACCTCGATGGCCGCATCAGCCGCG
>JAYUOR010000682.1:0-2723 GCA_043760765.1 Planctomycetota bacterium
CTCAAGCGGCCATGGGACGGAAACTGTCGGTGTCCCGGAGCCCTCGTTGCTGCCTCGAATGACGCATGCTCTGCCGTTCAGGCCCTTCAAGTGCACACGATCTCGCATCCTTATCGGAAAGATCTCACCTTGGCCGCCGACCGGGATTTCGCCGTAGATCCCCGGCAATGCGAAGACGACACCTTGATAGTTGTTCGGGCTCGCGCAGTAATTTGCGATCAGCGAGTAGTGGATCGCATCGATCGCGCGCTGGATCGTCTTGAACGGCTGCGTCGGATCGTTGAGCTGTTGTGGCGCGGTGGAACTTGGATTGATGACGCCCGAACACCACGGCCCACCTAGGAGAATCAACGAGCCGTCAGTGCCGTTGTACGGGTCCACCCCGGCTTTGTAGACGAGATTGCAGGTACTGTCCGCTCCCTGTGACGCGCCTCGGACGGCAAAGACAGACGCGATCAAGGCCAGCGAGGCAGCAAACGCGCTTACGGCCGAGAGGGTGTTCCTACCCATTGCAAATTCCTTGGGAAAAGGCCTTTGTGTGATACACGGCTGCGGACCAAGGTGTGAACTCCCTAGGCATGGGCGCCGGAGAGCCGCCTAGAGTCTCCCCCCACCTGCTTCGCCCGTCAAGTAGGTCGAGTCTCCGGGCGCCGATCACGACCGAGAGGGCGGGGAGGAGCCACGGTCCGCTGCCTGCGCGACATTCAGACACACAATGGACCGTTGGCACGCCGATCGAAAACAGCACGGCGGATCGCCTGCCGCTGTGGGCTGGCGATCCGCCGCGCAATGCGGACAAATCCGCTGGATTCAGCGCCTAGGCGACCGGCGCTTCGGTGGCGTCGCCGCGCGACATCAAGATCACCTTGCGCGACAATTTGATCTTGCCGCGGTCGTCGACATTGATGATCTCGACTTCGATCGGATCGCCGACTTGCACGACGTCGATGACGCGGTTGATGTAACCGACATCGAGCTCGGAGATGTGGCACAGGCCTTCGACACCCGGGAGGATCTCGATGAACGCGCCGAAGTCCTTGATGCTCTTCACCGTGCCGGTGTAGCGCGTGCCGATCTTGGGCGTGTCGGTCATCGACTTGATCGCGTCGAGACAGGCTAGGACCTTGGCGCGGTCGATGCCCGCGACCTGGACGTTGCCGGTGTCGTCGACGATCGAAATCTTGACCTTGTAGAGCTCCTGCATCGCCTTGATGTTGCGACCGCCGGGCCCGATCAGATAGCCGATCTTCTCGGAGGGAATGCGCACGTTCTCCATGCGCGGAGCGAACTGGGAGATCTGTTCCGCCGGACGCGAAACGACCTTCAGCATCTCGCGCAGGATGTGCTTGCGGCCGACGCGCGCTTGTTCGAGCGCCTGCTCGAGCAACGCGCGGCTGACGCCTTGGGTCTTGATGTCCATCTGCAGCGCGGTGATGCCCACGCCGGAGCCAGCGACCTTGAAGTCCATGTCGCCGTGGTGGTCCTCGGAGCCGAGGATGTCCGACAGGATCACGAAGCGCTCGCCTTCCTGGACGAGTCCCATCGCGATGCCCGCGACGGGCTGCGTGATCGGTACACCGGCGAGCATCAGCGAGATGCAACCGCCGCAGACGGAGGCCATCGAAGAACTGCCGTTCGATTCCGTGATGTCGGAAACGATGCGGATCGTGTACGGGAAACGATCCTTCGGCGGCAGCACGCTTTGCAGCGCGCGTTCAGCGAGCATGCCGTGGCCGATTTCGCGCCGGCCCGGGCCCATGATGCGCCGCGTCTCGCCGACCGAGTAGGGCGGGAAGTTGTAGTGCAGGTAGAAGTGCTTGCGGTACTCGGTGTCGATGCCGTCGATGATCTGCTCGTCGTCGGGCGTGCCCAGCGTCACGCTGACCAGCGCCTGCGTTTCGCCGCGCGTGAACAGGGTCGAACCGTGTTGGCGCGGAACGAAGCTGGGGACAATCGTGATCTCGCGGATGTCGGTCGTCGAACGGCCGTCAGCGCGCTTGCCTTCGAGGATGCACTCGCGCTCGACCTTGTAGATCAGCTCGTTGAAAACGGCCTTGACGGCCTTCGAACGCGCGCTCTTGGCGGCGGCATCGGCGATGCCTTCGGTCAGCTGGGTGTTGCACGCGTCGGAAATCTTCGCGATCGCTTCCTGACGCTCGTGCTTGCCCGTCGTGAAGATCACGGCCTTCAAATCGCGATGGAATTTCGCGACGGTTTTTTCGATTTCGGGGTCGCCTGCGGGGGCCTTGAACGTCTGGCGCGGCTTGCCGGCCTTGCGGCACAGTTCCTCGGACAGCTCAGCGATCTCCTTGATGATCTGGTGCGCGAATTCGAGCGCGTCGATCATCTCCGCTTCGGAGAACTGCTTGGCGCTCGCTTCGACCATGCAGATCGCGTCCTTGTGGCCGGCGACGACGAGGTCGAGGCGCGATTCCTCGCGACGACGATCGTCCTGCGGGAAGGCGACCAGTTTTCCGTCGAGGTGACCGATGCGCACGGCGCCCATCGCGCCGAGGAACGGCAGGCCGCTCAAATTCACGGCCGCGAAGGCGGCGATCATGCTGAGCACGTCTGCGTTGTTGACGCCGTCGTAGGAAAGCGAATGGCTCATCACCTGGACTTCATCCTTGAAGCCTTCGGTGAACAGCGGACGGATCGAACGATCCGTCAGGCGCATGGTCAGGATCTCCTTGGTCGTCGGACGGGCTTCGCGCTTGAAGAAA
>JAYUOR010000683.1:0-6931 GCA_043760765.1 Planctomycetota bacterium
GCGTCCGAGCAAAGAATCTTGCCGCGCCACTCCTCGGGGTCGTACACGTCGCGATCGTCGAAGGTCACGTTGAAGTCGCCGCACAGCACGACCTTTTCGCCCATGTCGAACCGCTCGCGCACGAACTCCGCGACGCGCGCCATCCAGGCGAGTTTGTAGGCGTATTTTTCGCTGCCGACCGACTCGCCGTTGACCACGTACAGGTTGAGCAGCAAGACGTCGCCGATCTGCGCGGCGATCGAGCGCTTCTGCGCGCTCTCGTCTTCGCCCGGCAAACCGCGCACGACGTCTTCGATGTTCTGGCGCGCCAGGATCGCGACGCCGTTGTAAGTTTTTTGCCCGAACGTCGCGACGCGATAGCCCACTTCCTCGAAGACCTCGCGCGGAAATTGCTCGTCGAGGCATTTGATCTCCTGCATGCACAGGACATCGGGTTTCTTGGTCTCGAGCCAGTCGACGACGCGCGGCAGGCGCGCGCGCACGGAGTTGACGTTCCATGTGGCGATTTTCATTCGGATCTCGGCGGTTGGGCGTCGTGCAGCGATTTGAACCAGCCGCGCACGAAGAACCAGCGACACATGCCCAACCCGATCGCCAGCATGACGAGCAGCACGACCGGATAGGACCACTTCCAGCCGATCTCGGGCATGTGCGTGAAATTCATGCCGTACAGTCCGACGATGAACGTCAACGGAATGAAGATCGTCGAGATGATGGTCAAGAGCTTCATGACCTCGTTCATCCGGTTCGACACGCTCGATAGCCAGACCTCGAGCAGCGACGAACCCAGCTCGCGATAATTTTCCAGGAGGTCCATCACCTGCACGGTGTGGTCGTAGCAGTCGTTCAAGTACAAGCGCGTCTCGGTGCGGATCAAGTTCGAATGGTCGCGCAGCAAACTATTGAGCGCCTCGCGCTGCGGCCAGGCCGCGCGCCGCAGAGTCAAAAGTTCGCGACGCAACTCGTGGATGCGCGGGATCGAAGCGTGCGTCGGCGCAAGCAGCACCTCGTCCTCCAACGCCTCGAGCCGCTCGCCGAGGCTCTCGAGCACGGGGAAATAACTGTCGATGGTCGCGTCGATCAATGAGTAGACCAGACCGTCTGCGCCCTTCGAGCGCAGCTTGCCGGTTCCCTTGCGCAGTCGCTCGCGCAGCGGATCGAAACAATCGCCGCAGCGGCTCTGGAAACTGACCACGAAGTTCTCGCCCAGAAACAAGGACAACTGATCGGTATCCAGATGGCCGTCGTGCTCAGGCATTCGCAGCACGATGAATAGCACATCGCCGTACGACTCGACCTTGGCGCGCTGGTGGCCGCTGAGCACATCCTCGAGGGCCAGACGGTGCAGCGAGAAAATCTCGCCGATCTGTTCGACCACGTGTGCGTCGCCTAGGCCGGCAATGTCGAGCCAGAGCGTACGGCCGGATTCCTTCAGGTCGCGCAGATTGGCCACGGAAAGCTCGGGGAATTCCTCGAGATGCTCCTCGTCGTAGGAAAAACCCCGCAACTGCGGCTTGGGCGCGCTCGGATCGACGAGCAGCTCGCCGGGCGGACTTCCGGGGCGATTACGGCGTCGCAGACCTGTTCCTGCGCGTTTGGCTCTTCGATTGGAGATGGCGGCAACCCTCGCCGCTTGGCGCGGCGCGCGAATTGTAGAGAGGTTGGCAGTAGAAAAAATGGCCGGCGCGCAGGGTGGGAGTGTCCCGAGGCGTATCCTGTCCGCCTTGATCATCCAATTTCGAAGGAGTGCGCACCGTCCGTGACCGACCGATCCTCTTCCAACCGCCCCCGCCGTGGCGGCCACCGCCCGGCCGCATCTAGCTCCCACGGGAGTTCCCCTGCTCGCAGTTCCTCACGCGGGCCTGCCGCTGAGCCCCTGCACCCGACCGCCGAGCCGCCGGACATCCCGACATTCCGCCACTGGGATCTCGGCCCCGAAGTCCAGGGCGCGATCGCCGGGATGAACATCGAAGTCCCGACGCCGATCCAATGCCTGGCGATCGGACCGGTGCTCGAAGGCCGCGACGTGATCGCGAAGGCCGAGACCGGGACGGGCAAGACACTGGCCTTCGGCGCGCCGATCATCGCCAAGCTCGACCCCGCGCGCTCGACGGTGCTCGCGCTGGTGCTCTGCCCGACGCGCGAACTCGCGCAGCAAGTCGCCGCGACGCTCGAAGTGCTCGGCAACGCCAAGGGACTCAAGACGGCGCTGGTCGTCGGCGGCGAGCCGATGCAGGGCCAGGTGCAAGCGCTGCAGAAGGGTGCGCAGGTCGTCGTCGGAACGCCTGGTCGCGTGCTCGATCTCTACGGGCAACGTTTCCTTTCGTTCCCGTGGACCGAGTTCGTCGTGCTCGACGAAGCCGACGAGATGTTGGAGATCGGCTTCATCGACGACGTGAAGAAGATCCTCAGCTACACGCCCGACGAGCGGCAGACGCTGTTGTTCAGCGCGACGTTCCCCGCCGAGCTGCTCGCGCTCGCGCGCGAATCGACGCGCAGTCCCGCGGAAATCGCAACCGCGGCCGGCGTGGCCACGGTCAAGACCATCGAGCAGGTCTGGATGCGTCTCGATCGCGAAGATCGCGCGCTGGCTTTGATTCGCATGATCGAGCAGAGCGCGCCCGAGGACGTCTTCCTGGTGTTCTGCGATCGCCGCACCGAAGTCGACTTGCTGATGCGCCGCCTGCAACGCATGCCGTTTTCAATCAAAGCGCTGCACGGCGGATACGACCAACCTTCGCGCTTCCGCGTCATGGCCGCCTTCCGCACCGGCGAAGTGAAAGCACTGGTGGCGACCGATGTCGCTTCGCGCGGTTTGGATGTCCTGCACGTGACGCACGTCGTGAACTATGCCGTGCCCCACGATGTCTCGAGCTACACGCACCGCATCGGCCGCACGGGTCGGGCCGGGCGCTCGGGCGCGGCGATCACACTGGTTTCGCCCGAGAGCGCCGGCCGCTGGCGCGACATCCTCGCCGCGGCACCCTGGGAAATTCCCGAAGTCGATTTGCCCGGCCCCGGCGGCGACGTGCGCGGCAGGCACACGCACACGGCACCGCTGCGGCCGCGCGTCGTCGACGCAGTGGAATCAGTCCGCGACGAGCGCGAAGAGCGACCGGCGCCTGTGCACTCGCGAGTTGTCGAGCCCGGGCGCGACGAACGCAGCGATCGAAACGAGCGTGAAGTGCGTCGGCGCCCCGAGCCCGAGCGTGCGCAGCGGCGCGAGCGACCTGCTCCGGCACCGGTCATGGAACGGCCGGCTGCGCTTGCGCCGGAGCGACGGGAGTTCCGCGAGGAACCCCGCCAGCGCACCGGCCGAGAAGAGCGCGAACGTTTCGTGCCCGAGCGCCAACGCGAACAGCCGGTGCGCCCGGTGGCTGCGCAAGACACGGCACCGCAAACAGGCGAGCGCACGCGCCGCACGCTCTCGACTCGCGAGCGGCTGCGCTTGGAGCGCGAAGGCACACTCGAACAAGACCCGCAGCGGCCGCAACGGCGCTGAGACATTAAAGGTCGCGGCTGGCCCAGCAGGGATTGCGAACTAGAATCATTCGCTTCGCAGTCCCCGCACAACCCGACTCCCGGTCCGTACGATCGAACCTCCATGGGCGGCACCAACCCGTTTCTGCCTCCGCCGAAGATCAAGCTGCCCACGCAGCCCTACTCGATCACGTTCGTGCCCGAGGGCCGCAAGCTCGAGGTCGACCCGGCCAAGCTGCCCTACTCGCGCGACGGCCTGAAGGGGTCGATCCTCGAGATCGCGCTAGGCAACGGCATTGAGATCGACCACGCCTGCGGCGGCGTGTGCGCCTGCTCGACCTGCCACATCATCGTGAAGAGCGGCCTGGAATCCTGCACCGAAGCGAGCGATGAGGAGTTGGATCAACTCGACAACGCCCCCGGCGTCACGCCCCGCTCGCGCCTGGCCTGTCAATGCGTGCCCGATGGCAGCGTCCCTGTGGTGATCGAGATCCCCGGCTGGAACCGCAACTTCGCGAAAGAAGCACCCCATTAGGGGCCGGGCACTTCCATCGATTCGTCCTCGAATCGTCGAAGGTGCCTTGCACCGCACTGGAGGACCATGACCGCCCCCGACAAGCCCCCCGCCACTGACCTCGCCATGGAAGTCCTGCTCGCCCAGCCGCGCGGATTTTGCGCCGGAGTCGACCGCGCGATCGAGATCGTCGAGCGAGCGCTTCAAAAATACGGCGCTCCGGTTTTCGTGCTGCATGAGATCGTGCACAACAAACACGTCCTCGAGGACCTGCGCTCCCGGGGAGTTCGCTTCGTCGATTCTCTCGACGTCATTCCCGAAGGATCGGTGACGATCTTCAGTGCCCACGGTGTCGCGGCCGAAGTCGTCAAGAAAGGCAACATGCGCCGCCTGCGCGTCATCGACGCCACCTGTCCGCTGGTCACCAAGGTCCACGATCAAGCCCAGCGCTACGAAACATCCGGCCGCGAAGTGATCCTGGTCGGTCACCCCGGCCACCCCGAAGTCGAAGGCACTCGCGGCCGCATCGAAGGGCCGGTGCATGTGCTATCGACCGTCGCGGAAGTCGAAGCCCTGACGGTCAAGGATCCCGAGCGCCTGGCCTACGTGACGCAAACCACGCTTTCGGTGGATGACACGCGCGAAGTCATCGAAGCGCTGACGCGGCGCTTCCCCAGCATCCGCGGGCCGGCGCTCAAGGACATCTGTTACGCCACGCAGAATCGCCAGGATGCCGTGCGCGACATGACCGGCAACATCGATCTGTTGCTGGTCGTCGGCTCGCAGAACAGCTCCAATTCCAATCGCCTGCGCGAACTTGGACAGCGCAAGGGCTTGCCCGCGCATCTGATCGACGACGAACGCGACATCGATTCGGCCTGGTTCCGCGCCGGGATGCGCATCGGAGTCACGGCTGGTGCTTCGGCTCCGGAAGCCGTCGTGCAGCAAGTACTGGAGCGACTGCGCGCGCTCGGCGTTCACGCAATTCACGAACTCGACGGCAAGAAGGAAGGCATCGTCTTCCGTCTGCCCGACGAACTCACGCCTTGAGCGGCCGTTCGCGCGCTGCGCGGATCAAGCTCTCGGCATAGTCGATCCCGCGCGGCGTGCGCGAGCCGTGCCAGGAGAGCATTTCGCCGTCGGCGATCACGAATCGCTCGCGCGAAACACCCGTGATCTCTGCCAGTTCGTCGCGGTGCTTGTCCTGGAAGGGAAAGGGTTCCGTGCACAGGAAGACGACATCCGGCGAACGCGCGACCAGTTCGTGAATCTCGATCGTCGGGTAGCGCTCCGGATTGGACGCGAAAATGTTTTCGCCGCCCGCCTGATCGAGCAACGCGCTGACGAAAGTGTCGCTGTTCACACTCATGTACGGCTTGCGCCAGATCAAGTACGTCCAGCGCACTCTGCGAGCGCCGCGCGCGGCCTGAATCACACGCGCACTGCGCGCCTCGATGTCGAGCGCGATTTTCTCCGCCTCCCCCACTCGTTCGATCGCGGCTCCGATCGAGCGAACCATATGCGCGGTCGCCATGGCGTCGCGCGGCATGCTGACGTGAAGCGAAATCCCCGCCGCGCGCAACGCCTCTGCATCCTCGACGCGATTCTCTTCCTCGTTCATCAGGACCAGATCGGGCCTGAGCGCCGCGATGCGCGCCACATCGGGCGTCTTCGTGCCGCCGACCTTTTCGATTGCATCCACGCGCCCTTCAGGATGCACGCACCAGGCCGTCCTGCCGACGAGATCCACGCCACGGCCGAGGTCGAAGACGAGTTCGGTCAAGCTGGGGCAGAGCGAGACGATGCGCATGGGTCGAGCGCGAAGATCTAGGCCTTCACCGTCGCCTCGAAGGCCGGGCGCGGGCTGGCGGGCAACGTTTCGCCGGCGAGTCGATGCACGCCGAGCGCGTATTCGCGGATCGTGCGTTCGTAGTCGAACTGCTGCACGTCCTTCCAGGCGGTGCGGCCCATTTGCACGCGTTTCGATTCGTCGTCGAGCACGCTCTCAAAGGCCTGCGCGAGGCTTTGCGCATCGAAGCCGCACAGCCAACCGTTGCGACCGTCGACAATCAGTTCCTTCATCATGCCCACCGGCGTGCTGACCGCGGGAATGCCGCAGGCCATGCCTTCGACCGTCGAGCGCGGGCCGCCCTCGCAGCTTGAAGCGCACACGACCAAGCCGCTCTTGCGATAGACATCGGCGAGTTCGGCGGTCGAATCGGTCCAGCCGCGGACCTCGATCTGTTCGGCGACGCCGCGGCTCTTCGCGCGCTCGCGCACCAGGGAATCGAGCATTCCCATGCCGATGAACAGCGCGGAAAAACGCTTGCCGCGCGCCTTGGACAGGGCGATCGCATCGACGATCTTGTCGAGACCTTTGTTCGAGACGAAACGGCCCGCGTAAACGATGTCGTGCTCGCGCTTGACCGGCGTCAGAATCGTCTTGAAGGTCGCGAGGTCGATGTACAGCGAGCGCAGCACGAGCACTTTCTTCGGCGGCACGCCCAGCTGTTCGAGCAGCGGCTTCAACTCGCCCGAGTTGACCACGCGGAACGCCAGCGCGCGCTCGCGCGCCCAGCGCAGGTAGAGCTTCGTCGCCACGCACTCGAAACGCTCGCGCAGGTTGGAGGCGATCGGGTAACCAGGAACGTGGTGGATCTCCGAGAGATAAGGCACGCCAGTGATCTTCGAAATCGACGCGGCAGCGCGGCCGGCCTGGAAGATGCCGTAGTCGTGGCTGACGATCAGCGTGGGCTTGTGCTCGCGAATCAGCTCGACGCCCTTGCGCTCCCAGAAACTGATCAGGCCCGAGCGTCCGCAGTCCGCCGGATGCAAGAACACGTTGCCGAGGATCTGGCGCGTGGTGACCGGCTTGTCGGGCCGCGGCAAGAGAATGTCGACGCGTTCGAAATAGCGCGAAAAACCGCGCTGTGTCTC
>JAYUOR010000684.1:0-2719 GCA_043760765.1 Planctomycetota bacterium
AAGCCGCTCTTCTTCTGCGGCGCGAGAATCACCGCGCCGACACCTTGCGCGATGAACGAGTGCAGCGCCTGGATCTGGCTTTCAAGTTTGCCCTGCGCATCGGCGAGCTTGAGCGGAATCTTTCGCGCCTCAGCCTCGGATCTGATCGACTCCGTCTCCGCCACGCGCCACGCGCTCTCCGCACCGATCTGCGAGAAGCCGACGGTGGGACGTGCGCCCGCCGCAGACGGCTTATCGCCACATGCGGTGATGAGCAGAAATGGCGTCAGCAATAGGAAGCGACTGATTGCACACATAGGGTGAAGGTGAGCCTAGCTGCTCCCTGCCCCCGCCGCGATGTCCGCCCGCCATTCCACGGGTGCGGAGCCAACCTCTGCCGCTTGCACGCCTCACTGCCGAGCGAAACGGCGGAGTCTAGGCTGGCTACGCCCCCCCTGTGCCCTTGCTGTACAATTGCGTTCCATCTATGGACTGGCGATCTCGAATCACCGTGGACCCTGACATTTGCCATGGCAAGCCCTGCATTGCCGGTACGCGCATCATGGTGTCGGTGATCCTTGACAATCTTGCCGCGGGTGAAAGCGAGGCGGCAATCCTTCACAGTTATCCATCGCTGAGCCGCGACGACTTGCTGGCCGCGATGCACTACGCCGCTGAGCTCGCGAAGGACCGTGTCATTCCATTCAAGAGCGGCGCGGCGTGAGCGCGAACCAAGCGATTCGATTCAAGGTCGACGAGAACTGCCCAGCCGAGTTCGTCGAAATCCTGCAAGCCGCCGCCTACGAGGCGGATCACATTCTCGACGAGGGTCTCGGTGGCAGCGCTGATCTCGAAGTCGCTTCCGTGCTGCGCCGTGAACGACGCGCGCTGCTGACCCTGGATCTCGACTTCGCCGATGTCCGACGCTTCCCACCGGCCGAATTCGCGGGCCTGATCGTGCTCCGGCCCGAGAGTCAGAATCGCTCGAGACTGGCGCAAATTCTCCGACAACTACTGCCACAGCTGCAGAGCGAGCAACTTGACCAGCGCCTGTGGATCGTGGACGAAAGCGGCATGCGCGTACGCGAGTAGGAGGGCGCGGAGCCAAGTTCGACTCCGCCGTTCTTGCTCTCATGTGACGCGAAAGCGGCAGAGTCGAGGTTGGCTTTGAAGCTATCGCGTCCCCGACTCATCCCAGCTCTTCGAGGACTCGTTCCAGCGAAGCAATCAATTCCGGAAGCTCGCCGCGGATCGTGTCCCAGAGGATGTCCAGGTTCACATTGAAGTATCCGTGAACAAGGCGATTTCGCAAATCGGTCAGCTTTCGCCAAGGGACTGAAGGATGGGCGAGCTGTACTTCCGGTGACACAGCATTCGCGGCTTCGCCGATGACTTCAAGCAGGCGAATCAGGCCAAGCGTGGAGAGCTCCTCAAGATCCAGATCTTCTCGCTTCCAGGTCGCAGTGCTCGCTACCGCCATGCGTGCAGCGTCCAAGGCGTGCCGGATCCGAACCCGATCGTCATGCCGCGTCATAGAACATTTCCGCGGTGCGCAAGACGTCGTCGCGGAAGTATGGGCTCAAATCCTCGCGCGTCATCAGGTCCGTCTTACGACCCAAGATTGCAGAAAGCTCGTCCTGCATCTCGAACAGGCGCAAGAACCCAGGCGTACGGCCAGGCATGAACTCCGCCAGGACGTCCACATCGCTGTCGGATCCGAAATCCTCGCGCAGCACCGAGCCGAAAAAAGACAGTCGGTGAAGAGCATGCTTGCGACAGAAGTTCTCGAGCCGCTGCCTGTCGATGTGGACTCGCGATAACGTCCGTAGTGCAGTTACGAGCTTCTGCTTCGGCTGATCCCTTTCCTCGGCGCCCATGCCAGCAAGCTACAGCGCTGTCCAAGAGCTGGCAACCGCGAGCGGTGCCAAGGCGCTCGGGGCGATAGGTGGGAGCCGGCCTTGGCTCATTCTTCCGTTTGACGGTTGCGGCACGAAAGCGGCGGATTCGAGGCGGGCTCCATACGTTTTCAATGACTGCTAGGATGACGGACATCGACGCTCGATCGTCGACAGCGTGGCGCATGGATCATCGCCGCGAGCCTCTGCCTGTTGATGTATGGCCTGGCGAGCTGGCTCGAGGCTGCCGAACGTCCCGCCAACTTTGGCTACAACGAGCCGCTCTCGTGGCCGCGCATGTTCGGCGCGCTGCGACTCGCGGGCTGGAATGACGTGGCTCGCCTGGAGCTGCCGCCGTTCTCCGTTGTCGCGTTGTTCGGCATGGGCGGAGCGCTCGCCTGGAGCGCGTTGTCCCTGCGCCCGATTCGAGTGATGGCTCGCGTGCAACTCATGCTGGTGTGGGCCTACACTCTGCTGCTCGTCCTCGCCGGCGGTTGGTTTTGCGTCGCCGCGCTTCCCTTCGAGCTTGTCGAGCGTCACGACGGTGAGTGCCTGCAGGACGGCGGGCTGCGCATGATCGCCGTAGGCGTGTGGACGATCCTGTGCTTGATCGCTTCGTGGTCGATCTGGCGCGCCGAGGCGGCACGCATCAAGGTCGCGGCGAACGGCGCATGACGCGCGAAGCTCGAGTTCCCGCCCGCTTCTCGCATTCGCGCGCTGTGCCCCGCCAAGCACCTTGATCAACGGGCTGCCGGCCTCGACTCCGCCTATCCCATTCACTCGTGAGACGCGAAAGCGGCGGAGTCGAGGCTGATCGATCGCGGGCGGGGGCGCGCGGCGCAATC
>JAYUOR010000685.1:0-2718 GCA_043760765.1 Planctomycetota bacterium
ATGCCCATGCGATTGCCGTAGTCGCGCACGCCGGAGACCACGCCGCGCAGGATTCGCCGCGGATGCATGCAGCCCTTGGGCAGCGCTTTTTCCGCGAGATCAAGCGGGCCGACGAAGAATGCATCGGTGTTGGCGATCGGACGCGCGCCGAGTCCGACACCAAGGATGTCGCGGATCACGCCGCCGATGCCGGTGCCCGCGCCGCCGTAGGGATCGATTGCGCTGGGGTGGTTGTGCGTCTCGACCTTGACGCAGATGTCGAAGCCGTCGCCAAACTCGATGATGCCGGCGTTGTCGCTGAACACGCTGACGCACCACGGCTTCGCCAACTCGACCGTCGCGGCCTTGATCGTCTGCTTCAGGAGATTGTCGATGCGTTCGCTGCCCGCGGGCGAAGTGAACTCGATCAAGCCCATGAAAGTCTTGTGCTTGCAGTGCTCCGACCAGGTTTGCGCGAGCGTCTCGAGTTCGCAGACGGTCGGTTCGCGGCGCAGGCCGCGGTAGTGTGCCGCGATCGCACGCATTTCTTCCAGTGACAACGACAGGCCGCCGACGCGAGACAGCCGCAGCAGTTCGTCGTCCGTCACGTTCAGCAGTTCGACCGTGCCGTCGCTGCGTTCGCTCGAGGCATGCGGGAATTCGAAGTGCAGGTCTTCGCGATCGACGAACAACTCTTCGATGACTTCGTTCGCGAACAACTCGCGGCCGACGCGCAGCAACGTGTCTGGATTCGAGTCGAGTTCCAATTCATAGGCCGTGAATGTCAGTGCGCGCACGCGTTCCGACTTGCCAAGACGCGCAAATTCCGTCCGCGCCAGGATGCGTTCGATCGTCAGCGCGCAGGGATCCATCACACCCGGACGACGCATCACGAGCAGACGGTGCAAGCCTTTTGTCGCGGCACGCACTGCAGCGCGCGGCGCGACGATGCGCGCCTGTTCGAGCACCGGATCGACCAGCAGTTCGCGTGCGATACGCTCGACCTGCTCTGCGCTCAGACCCGGCGAGAGTAGATAGCCTTTGCCGACGCGCGCGCGAAGCGGCTGCTCCTGTGCCACCAGTCCAAGTTCGCGCAGGGCACTCTCCGCGCGATTTCCCTCGGGATCATCGCGCTCGGGTTGGCGGAATACCTCGATGCGCCATGCGTCGACGGAGAGAGTGCGCACGGGAGAAACGCTCGAAGAAGTCGTCCTTGAAATCGGCATGCTCGAATGGAACCAATCCGCTGGCACGCGGCCCTCGGGGAGGCACAAAAACTGAGGTTCGCGCAATCCGCGCAGCGCCCCCGACCGCGTCTTGAAGCCCCCCGAAGACGCAAGTGCTGGGTGCAGCGAAAAAGATGTACACAATTCCTGGTGGCCGCTCCACAGGTTTGCGGCGCGTCCGGATAGTCTGGAAGCCGCCACGCCGGCCCGGCAGGCCACGCTCCGGAAAGACCTGTTGCGGACTCGCGCCGGGTGGACCAGCATGGGGCCGGATTGTTCCGGGCTTGGCGCACTGCACGGGAACCCCGCGGAGGATGACTTGAGTGAACAACGAGACCGACACAGCGAGCCGATGGCCGGCGGCATGGCCTTCGAGCATCCGATCCAAGAACTCGAGGCTCAGCTGGCAGAACTCGAGGCGCTGTCCCTGCGGACCAGGCTCGACATCTCCAGCGAAGTCGAGGCGCTCAAGACGCGCCTGAAGGTAGCGATCGAGGACACCTACAAGGGCCTTTCCGCCTGGGAAACCGTCAATGTGGCGCGCCACAACGACCGGCCGGTGGCGGGGGACTACATCCAGCACATCCTGGATGATTGGGTCGAATTGCACGGCGACAAGGCGTTCGCCGACGACCGCGCGATCGTTACGGGGCTGGCCACGATGGACGGCCTGCGTTTCCTGCTGGTCGGACACCGCAAGGGCAAGACGACCAAGGAGCGACTGGCCTGCAACTTCGGCTGTGCGCACCCGGAGGGCTATCGCAAGGCCTTGCGCAAGATGAAACTGGCCGAGCGCCTCGGCCTGCCGATCGTTTGCCTGGTGAATACGCCTGGCGCCTACCCCGGCATCGGCGCCGAGGAGCGTGGCCAGGCCCAGGCCATCGCCGAGAACATCCTCGAGATGCTTTCGCTGAAGGTGCCGATCCTGGTGATCGTGATCGGCGAAGGCGGCTCAGGCGGAGCGCTGGGGATCGGCGTCGGTGACCGCGTGCTCATGTTGCAGTACGCCTACTACTCCGTGATCAGCCCGGAGGGTTGCGCTGCGATCCTCTGGAAGGACGCCGAGCGCACCCCGGATGCTGCGGCCTACCTCAAGTTGACCGCGGACGACCTGCTCAAGCTTAAGGTAATTGACGGTGTGATCCCTGAGCCCCCCGGTGGTGCCCACCGCGCGCCGACCGTGACCATGGACGAGGTGCGCAGGACGATTCTGCGGGAACTCGACCTGCTGGTCCGGATCCCGCCCGCGACCCTGGTTGCCGAACGCCGCCGCCGCTACCGGCAGATGGGTGTGCTGCCCGGCCGATTCCCTGTCGCTCAAGAATCCTGACGGGCTGAGCGGACTGCGCGGCGCCAACACCGTCGGGGATTCGCCGTAGTACCCCGACCGGCCCGTGGCCGGCCCCATGGTTTCTTCCGCACGCATGCAACGTTCCTCGCATCCTCCTCAGGAGCCCCGGCGCGACGCGGCCCAGCCCGCGGGCGAGGCGGCGTCAGTCGACATGACGCCGAC
>JAYUOR010000686.1:0-2713 GCA_043760765.1 Planctomycetota bacterium
GCCCCCGGCGGGACACTGGTGATTGGTGACCTGCACCGCGAATCGAAGGGCATGCTGGCGCGACGCGCGCGCAAGCCGCTGCTGGCGGCGCGCGAAATGAATGCGCTGACTCGCGAGGAAGCGCAAAGCGAACTGGAGGCTCGCGGCTATCACTTCGTCAAGGCCGCAGGCTACCAGCGGACTTCTCCCTGGCCGGAAGCGATGCATGTCTCCGACACGAAACTCGGCGGCGCGCTGTCGCCGTTGATCCTGGCCTTGAACAAGTTCAGTGCCGGCGACGGCAACGCCGATCGCTTCGACAGCTGGGTGATGCAATTCAGCGCCGGAGCTTAGGAACCCAGCGGTCGAGTTCGCGGTCGAGCTCTTCGCGAGCCGGCGCGCCGCGCCAGCGCGAACGCACGACGCCCTGCGCGTCGATCAGGTACCAGCTCGGCCAGGCGCGGATGCGCCAGCGAGTAGCGATTGCGCCGCCGGTTCCCTCGCGGCCCTCCCAGAGATTCGGCCAGGACATTTCCTCGAGCGCGATCACCGCGCTCGCGGTTTGGGCCTGCGGGTCCGAATTGACGCCGAGGATCGTGAACGCCCGACCGGCGAAGTGGGCCGCGAGTGTGCGCTGCAGTGGGTAGAGAGCGCGCGCGGGCATGCACCAGTCACCCCAGAAGCAGAGCAGCACCGTCTTGCCGCGCAGCGCCGACAAACGCAGCTCGATTCCGGCGAGGTCCCTGCCGATGATTTCCGGAGCCGGCTCGCCAGGCAGCACGAGGTCGCGCAGGTTGACCGAAAACTCGGCTGCGAGCTCGCCCCAGGTCTTTGTCGAGAGCGGGTGCTTCGAGTCGGCGTAGCGTTCAGAAATTCGCTGCAGGCAAGCCAGCACACGCTCGCGTTCGGCCGCCGCGATCTCGCCGTCCTCCAAAGCTCGATCGAGCACCGGCTCGATCGCGTGAAACTCGCAGGCTGCGCGCACTGCGTTCGAAGTCGTCGTCGCGAGTACGCTTGCGCGCAACGCGCTTTCGTGGGCGTCGTCGCGCAGCACGCGCAGCACGAACTCGCCCATGATGTCGCCGTCGTCGAGGTACAGGGCGATCACGCGCTCCAACGCGCGATCGCGTGCCGACAACAATTCGGCGGAGCCCTCGGAGTTGTCGAGGCTTGCCGCGAAGCGCAGCGCCTCATAGCGCTCGCGGCCGCGCGCGACCTCTCCAACCGCGAGCGCGCGCGCCGCCAACGCTGCGCGCGCCTTCGTGCTCACCTGCCCCTGTCGTTTCGCACTGCGCCAATCGCGCAACACTTCGAAAAGGTACTCAGGCGCGACGCAGAAAGCGGCCGACGCCGCGCGCGCGGGTCCAGCCGTGCCCATGAAAAACGAAGCGACCACGGCCGCGACGAGCGCGGCCGTGGTCGCCCGAAGCCGGCGGCTAGGGCTTCTTGGGCAGCGCCTTGGCTTCCTTGACCAGTCCGTCGATGAGCCCATTGAGTTCCTCATCGCCCGGTGCTCCGAGGAACTTGTGGCGGATCTTGCCCTTGGCATCGATCAGGTAGAGGGTCGGCCAGCCCTGCACGGCCCAACGTTCGCTGATCGGGCCGCCGGCGCCATTCGGACCATTCCAGAAGCTGCGCCAAGTGATCTGCTCCTCCTTCAAGTGAGGCAGAAGCTTTTCCAGATCCGGATCCGAGTTGACTCCGACCAGCGCGAAAGGTTCATCCTTGAGGCGTGCCACGAGCGACCGCTCGTGCGGGAACATTGCCCGGCAAGGGCCTCACCAATAGCCCCAGAAATCCAGCAGCACGACTTTGCCGCGGTAGTCGGAGAGCTTGAACTTCACTCCAGCGGTGTCAGCGGCTTCGATCTCGGGGGCCATGGATCCGATCGAGAGGTGTTCGACCTGGAAGATCACTCCTTCGCAGATTTCGCTCCACGGCTTCTTGCCGCCGAGTGCGACGACCTTGCCATGTTCCTTGACGAAGGCCTTCAACCCGTCGAGCAGCGCCTTGGATTCCTTCTCGCTGCGATCTTCTTTTTGGATCAGCGCGTTCAACGGCACGTAGGCGCAGGCGGCCTTGATCTCGGGAGCTTTCGAGCGCTTGCCGAGTTTGGCCGCACGTTGGGCATCGCTCAGGTAGCGCTCGACGATTGGAGCGAGCAGCACAGCTTCATCAGCGTCCTTGTCGATGACGAGGTCCCAAAGTTCTCCGCGCACCCTTTCGAATTCGGCGCTTTTGCCCCTGAAGAACACATTGCAACTGAGCTCCAGCGCATCCGTGCGCCCGGCCGCATCCGCGGCATCGACGGCGAAGTCCAAGGCACGCGTGCCGAAGTCGACGGCCTGCTCCTCGCTGAGCGCCTTGCCCCTGCTGGCCTCGGCGACTTCAGCCTTGAATTCCTCGAACGTGTCGAGGACCCAGATTTTCGATGCCTCGGTCGGCGCCGGCGCGCCGGGACTTCCGCCGAGCATCAGCCCGATCAAGACGATGCCAATGGTGTTCATGGGTTCTCCTGGTGCATGAGCTGTCGCAAAAATTCCAATCAGGGTCGTGAACGTTGCTGCTTGACGCGCGGCCCGCGGCCGTAGTCCAGCAGCCGTGTCAGCATCGGGCGCAACTCGGAGCGCCGGACGATCATGTCGATCTGGCCCTTGGAGAGCAGGAATTCCGCGCGCTGGAAGCCAGCGGGCAATTCCTGGCGCAGGGTCGTGGCGATCACGCGCGGTCCGGC
>JAYUOR010000687.1:0-6901 GCA_043760765.1 Planctomycetota bacterium
TGGTGATCGGTTATGTGCGCCAGGATGCGGCCGAGATGGGCGGCCGGACGGTGATCGACGAGGTCGCCCACGGTGCCGGCCGTGTCGGCGAGTTGCACGGCGAACTGGCACGGCTCGAGCACATGCTCGCCGATGCCGACGGCAAACACGACATGCAGCGCACGCTCGAGCGCTTCGGCGAAGTGCAGAGCGAGTACCAGGAATTGGGCGGCTACGAACTCGACGCGCGCGTGCGTGAAGTGCTCGCCGGGCTTGGCTTCGCAGCCGATCAGGTCGACGGCGACGTGGGCGCGCTTTCCGGCGGTTGGAAGATGCGCGTGCAGATGGCCAAGGTGCTGGTCTCGAAGGCCGACGTGCTCTTGCTCGACGAACCGACCAACCACCTCGATCTCGAGTCGATCCTGTGGCTCGAGCAATACCTGCAGGCCAGCGAGGCCGCGATCCTGATGACCTGTCACGACCGCGATTTCATGAATCGCGTCGTGACGCGCCTGGTGGAACTCGACGCGGGAAAATTGATCACCTACGGCGGCAACTACGACTTCTACGAGCGCGAGCGCCAGATCCGCTCTCGCGAACAGGATGCCGCCTACACGCGTCAGCAGGCCATGCTCGCCAAGGAAGAGCGTTTCATCACGCGCTTCGAACGCCACGTCGCCAAGGCCGCGCAGGTGCAGAGCCGGATCAAGAAACTCGACAAGATCGAAAAACTCGAACCGCCCAAGCGCCGAGTCGTGCGGCCCTTCGAAATGCGTCCGGCGCCGCGTTCGGGCAACGATGTCGCGACGCTGTCGGGTGTTTCCAAGCGCTACGGCCCGCGCACGATCTACGACAAGTTTGATTTCGAGGTCAAGCGCATGGAGCGCTGGTGCGTGCTCGGTGCCAACGGCGCGGGCAAGACCACGCTGCTCAAGCTCGTCTGCGGAATCGTCAAGCCGGATTCCGGCGAAGTGCGCCTGGGCGCGAGTCTGAAGCTCGGTTATTTCTCGCAGGCCGCGCTCGAGCAACTCGACCCGGACTTCACGGTCTACGAGCACCTCGACCACGACTTCCCGACCGCGGCGATCGGCGCCAAGATGAACATCCTCGGCGCCTTCGATTTTTCCGGCGAAGAAACCGAGAAACGCGTGCGCGTGCTCTCCGGCGGCGAGCGCTCGCGCCTGATCCTGGCGCGCATGCTCTTCGATCCGCCGAATTTCCTGGTGCTGGACGAACCGACCAACCACCTCGATCTCCTGACCAAGGAAATGCTGGTCAAGACGTTGACGGCCTTCGAGGGCACGATGTTGTTCGTCAGCCACGATCGCACGTTCCTGCGCGGACTTTCGAATCGCGTGCTGGACCTTTCGGGTGGCGCGAACGGCAAAGGGCCGATGTGCTTCGGCGATTCCTACGAGCAATGGGTCGCGCGTTATGGCGATGAAGCCCCCGGCGTGCACCGTTGAGCCGGCGCTTCGCACGCATTTCGCGGCCTGAATCCTACATGTTGTCGTCCATCACCGCCGCGAGGATTGCCCGATGGCGCTGCTCAGCCTGAGCGGAGTCAAGCGCACGATCGCCGACCGCGTCCTGTTCCAGGATGTCGAGTTGGTGCTCGAACCGGGCGAACGCGTGGCGCTGCTGGGCGCGAACGGATCGGGCAAGTCGACCCTGGTGCGCGTGCTCGCCGGCCTCGAAGAGCCCGAAGCCGGCACTCGCGTCGCGCGTCGCGACTTGCGCATCGGCGTGCTCGATCAAGAACCCGTGCTCGATCTCACGCTCAGCGCGCGCGCGATCGTGCACCAGGGTTTCGTCGGCCGCGAACGCCTGCTCGCCGATCACGATCGCATCCACGCCGAGCTGGCCGGTAGCGAAGTGGCGCCGACACGCTTGAACGCGCTTTTGACGCGCAGTGCCGCCATCGAAGCCGAACTCGAATTGCACGGCGGTCACGATCCCGAACACCGCGTCGAAACGATCCTCACGCACCTCTCGATCCGCGAGATCGATCGGCCATGTTCCGGACTTTCCGGTGGAGAACGCAGGCGCGTGGCCCTGGCGCGCATGCTCGTCGATCTGCCCGAGCTCTTGATCCTCGACGAACCGACCAACCACCTCGATGCTTTCGCCGTCGACTGGCTCGAGGACTTCTTGCTCTCCTCGCGCGCCACGCTGTTCTTCGTCACGCACGATCGCTACGTGCTGGAGCGCCTCGCGCACCGCATCCTCGAACTCGACGGCGGCAAGCTCTACGCCTACGAAGGCAACTACTCGGACTATCTGGCCCAGCGCATGGAGCGGCTGGAATCCGCCGCGCAGGAAGAATCCTCGCGCCTGAACATGCTGCGGCGCGAGACGGCCTGGATGCGTCGCGGCGCGCCGGCGCGTTCTACCAAGCAAAAGGCGCGCATTTCGCGCTTCGGCGCGTTGCTCGATCGCGCGCCGCCGAGCGCGGGATCGGCACTGGACTTCCACCTTCCCGACGGCCCGCGCCTGGGCGAAAAGGTGCTCGCGCTCGAAAACGTGGCCGTGTCCTACGGCGGCAAGCCGGTCTTCGCGCCCTTCAGCCTGGAGATCACGCGCGGCGAGCGCGTCGGCATCGTCGGCCGCAATGGCGCGGGCAAGTCCACGCTCCTGAAGCTGCTCACCGGTGAACTCGTGCCTCAGCAGGGACGCGTGTTGCGCGGGGAAACCGTGCGTCTGGCTTTGATCGACCAGGAGCGTTGGGCTCTGGATCCGGCGCGCACGGTGCAACAGGAGATCGCCGGCAACAACGACCACGTTTCCATCGACGGCCGTTCGATGCGCATCGAGTCCTTCCTCGATCAATTCATGTTCGCGGGTGCGAAGCGCGAGGCTCGCATCGGCGATCTTTCCGGCGGTGAACGCGCGCGTCTGTGCGTCGCGAAATTGATGCTGGCCCAAGCCAACGTCCTGGTGCTCGACGAACCGACCAACGACCTCGACTTGCCGACGTTGCGCGCGATGGAAGAGGCTTTGATCGAGTTCCCCGGAAGTCTGGTCGTCGTCAGTCACGATCGCTGGTTCCTCGATCGCGTCGCCACGCGCATCCTGGCCTTCGACGCGCGTGGAAGACTGGTGCACCACACCGGCGACGTGGCTGAATTGATCACGCGCATGGCCAAGGAGTACGACGAATTCGAAGCGCAGGCCGAGCAGGCGCGCGCGACGGCGACCAAAGCGGTCCAGGCGGCGCCGAGCGCCCCAGCGTCGACAGCCAAGGCACGCAAGCTTGCGCCCTGGGAGCAGCGCGAACTCGTGACCGTCACCGCCGAGATCGAAAAGCTCGAGGCCGAACTCGTGCGCATCGACGCGCGGCTCTCCGATCCGGCGCTCTACACCAACGCGCGAGACGAACTCGTGCCGCTGCGCGCGCGCCGCAGCGAAGTCGAAGCCATGACCGCCAGAGCCTACGCACGCTGGGAAAAGCTCGAGGGCTGAGCGCGACAGGTGCGCGGCTCTTGCGTGCATGAAAAGCCCGCAAACTCCGCTCCCGCCCCGCAGAGCAGCGCGCCGGCCGCGGTGCTATCCTCCTGACGCCATGAATCACTGGAATCGCCGTCTCGGACTTGGATCGATTCAGCGCTTCAGCGTCGCTTGCGTGCTCGCCATGGACGCATCCGCTTCTGCCATTGCGCAACAAGAAGCTCCCGCGCTGCTCGACGCTGTACTCGGAGTCCGGCGGACCCAGCTGCAGAGCCTTTCGGTCGCACGCTGCGATCATGCGATCATCAAGCTCGATGCCGCGCACGTGCTGGTGACCGGCGGTGCGCCGTCCGAACTGATCTCGATCCCGCCGCTCGCGAGCTGCGAGATCATCGACGTCGAAAACGGCACGCGCCGCCCGGTCGCATCCATGCACGTCGCGCGGCGCGGACATGGGATCGCCCGCAAGTCGGACGGTTGCGTGGTTGTCATCGGCGGCGTTGATGAGCATGGAGCGCTCGCATCAGTCGAGCGCTACGATCCAGCGAGAGACGCCTGGGAGACACTGGAACCGATGAAAGAGGCCCGCGCCTACTTCGGACTCTGCAATGAGGAAGATGGTCCAGTCGTGGTTGCCGGCGGTGCCGCAGGAAGCGGCGACCTCGGCCTGCATGGAAATGCGCGCGTGCTTTCCAGTGTCGAGGAGTTTGCAATCCTCGGACCGGAGGTCGGCGGAGCTTCGGTCTGGGAGAGCCTGCCGCCTTTGCCACTCGCGTGCGCTCATCCAGCGATGCTGCGCTGGAACGACGGCACGCTGTATGTCCTGGGCGGAGTCACGAGTCCGGCGACCGAGTCGCATTCGATCTTCAACGGCCTCAATCGCGGAGGAAGTTGCGTCGATCACCCGACGCGAGCGGTTCAGCGCTTCGATTTCGCTCGACAAGCTTGGTCCAGTTGCGCGGCGTTGCCGTCGGCGCACGACGCCCCCATCACGGCGTCCGCCCTCGATGAGGAGCGAATCCTGGTCGTCGCGTGTCCCTGGCGGGTACTCGATGACGGAGAGCACGCACTCGAAGTCTACGACGTGAAGAATGCGCGCTGGATCGAGGTGACTCCGCTCGATGTACATGGATCCCGGCCGTGGCCGCAACCAGCACGCGCGCCTGGTGCTGTTGAGGAAGCCATTCCTGTCGGAGGTTCCCTGGGCCAACTGGTGGGATCTGGAAATTCAATGCTGTGTTTCAATCGAAACCGTCCGCTCACGAACGCGTTCTGGCGCTGGAACGGCGACCCGCGGGCGAATCTCACCGGGAAGGCCTGGTCGAGCTATGGAGCCGGCGCGTCAGCGCTCGTACTCGACGGAAATCGCCTGCTCCAGGTCGGCGGAACGTGGTCGGGGCAGGGGACCAATGGCGTGTTCCTCTTCGCGATCGACGAGTCGCCTCGCTGAGGAAGACCCGCTAGAAGACGTGCACGCCAAGCGCGACGATTTCGGTCGCGAAGAACAACGCGGCCGCGCGCAAGATCCCCTGGGCCGCGCGCTGTGTGCCGATCGGCTCGCGTGCGTGCAGCAGTGCAAGCACGGGCAGTGCGAAGAGCACGAGATGCGCGAGAGCCGCGAGCAGAGCCACGGGCCCCAGTGCAATGCTGCGCGTGACCAATTCATAGGCGCAGCGGTGGAACTCAAGACCCAGCGCACGCGGCGCAACGGCTTCGCGCCACGCGACGAGGTCGAGCAGCGCGATCGCACTCGACAGAGTGACGAAAGGAAGTGTCCACGACAATTTCAGGGCCACATCGGCACGCGAGGCTCTCACGCACAGACCGGTCAAGAGCAGCTTGCACGCGAAGAGGACAGCCAAAATCGAACTTCCCGAGAGTCCCAGGATCGCCGTCGAGCGAAAGCCGCTTTCCTGGCGCGCCGGATCCAGGGCCGCGGAGCAGCAGGTGACCGCCGCCGTCACCTTTTCGGCGCCGATCCAATTCGTTTCGCAAACGACTTCGAGCGCGATCAACGCGGCCACGGGTGCGATCGCAGCGAAGCGCATGCGCAGGAATGGCGAGCCGGAACGGCCTTGCTCCGCATAGGCGAGCGACCACCAGACCAGCAACGCTCCGATCGCGACTGGTTTCGTCCACAGCGCCGCGTGCGCAAGCTCCGGCCGCAACTGGACCACACCGAAAGCACACATGACGCCATTCGGGGCGAAGCTTGGGACATAGCCGTCGAGCACCAGGAAGAACAGTGCCCAGGCGACGATGCGCAACGCGAGCAGGCTCGCCGCGCACAGCGTGAGCAAACTCGACAGCCCCTCGAGTTCGAACGCGGGACGCCGGCCCCAGCGCGCGACGGCCGCGATCACGCATAGCCCGGCGATCAGGACCGCCGACAGTCCGTCGATGAACAACAGGGCGATCGTGCGCGCGTCGACGATCATGAAACCTCGCTCGGGCGCGCGAGACGGATGCGCTGATTCGCTGCGGCTTCCAGTCGCGGATCGTGAGTGGCCACGATCAACGCGAGCCCGCGCCCGACACGCGCGAGCAGCGCGTCGACCACGAGTTGCGCCGTGTCCGCATCCTGATTCGAAGTCGGCTCGTCGGCGATCAAGCCGACTTCCGCGGACAGCAGCGCACAGACCAATGCAGCGCGCTGACGTTCGCCGCCGGACAATTGCGCGGGCAAACGCTCGGCCAGGTTCGCCCCGATGCCGAGCGACTCGAGTTCCAAAAGCGCGCGCCTGCGCTGCTCCTTGCGCGCCAGGCCGCGGATCGCGAGCGGAATCGCAACGCCTTGCCAAAGCGGCAAGTGCTCCTGCAGCAGAAAACTTTGGCCAAGAACGCCGATCCTGCCGCGGCGCAGCAGCGAAAGATCCGATTCGGACGCGCGCGTGATGTCCTGACCGCAGCACAGCACCCGGCCGCGATCCGCGCGCTCGACTCCGGCGAGCAGCGCGAGCAGCGTGCTCTTGCCCGAACCGGAAGGACCGAGCAGTGCGCAAAGACCAGCGGCGTTCGCACGCAAAGAGATCGGTCCGACGAGCGGAGCGCGCGCGCGCGCGCGCTCCACATCGACGAGCTCGAAAACCGGATCGGGCGCGCTCATGCAAAGGCCTTGACGGGACGCGCGAGCGAAAGCCGCCAGGTCGCGAGAATCGAGCCGGCAAGGGTCGTCGTGAACGCGAGCGCGAGCGCGAGACCCAGCGGCAACGGCGTGAAGGCCGACGGAATCACCTGAGCAGGGAACAGACCGAGATCCGGGATCAGATAGGGCGCGAGCAGCGGCGCGCCGAACAGCCGCACCCAGGTCCACGCGCAAAGAAACGCGCCGCTGCCCAGCGCCAGGGCGACCAGGCTGTTCTCGATCAGCGCAAGGACCAAGAGATCGCCGCCCGTGAATCCGGCAAGCTTGTAGAGCGCGATTTCCGTTGCGCGGCGCGCGTTCGCGAACCACGAAAGCGCGCAAAAACAGGCC
>JAYUOR010000688.1:0-2710 GCA_043760765.1 Planctomycetota bacterium
TCAAGACGCGTCTGAATCGCGTGCCCGACCTGGCGCGCTTTCCAGAGTTGTGTTTTCTCGATCGCTTCGACGCGCTCGTGCCGGCCTGCGCCGCGTAGACCAGAGCAGCGGCGCAGGCCGGCACGAGCGCGTCGAAGCGATCGAGAAAACACAACTCTGGAAAGCGCGCCAGGTCGGGCACGCGATTCAGACGCGTCTTGAAGTTCTGCTTGGCCGTGAACCAGCCGACATGGCTCCACCAGAAGCCGCGCAGGGACGGCGAATGCGGATCGGCGTCGGTGTCGGCCTTTTGGTGGTGCTCACGATGGTGGGCCGCCCACCACAAGGGTCCGCGCTGCACGGCCGTGTTGGCAACCAGCGCGAAGCAGAACTGCGCCACACGCGAGGTGCGGAAGGCGCGATGCGAGAAGTAGCGGTGATAGAAGGCCGTGATCGCGAACATGCGCACGAAGTAAAGCGCCACGGCGAGCGACACCGCGAACCAACTCGCGCCGACGAACAGCACGGCGAAACAGGCCACGTGCAGCAACAGGAAAGGAATGCAACGCAGCCAGTCCACGCGCGGCTCGCCTTCGACGGTCGACTCGTCGGGGCCCGCCCACGAGTCGAACCAGCGCGCGAACGCGACCGGCACGCGAACCTGAGCTGGGATTCTTTCCGCGCTCATGAGGCCTCAGGTGGCAGCGCCCGCGCGGCGCTCGAACAGGTAGTGCGAAACCATCCATTCCTGGCCTGAGCGATAGTTCCACAGTTCCGCGCAGGCCATGAAGAAGATGCGCCACTTCTCCACCCATGCATCCGCCCCGGACTCGCCGTAGACCTTCGCGAACAGCGCGCGCACCTCGTCGCGTCGCACGTCCATGTTCGAAAGCCAAGCCTCCGCCGTCTTCGCGTAGTGCGTGCCGTTGACGCGCCAATGGCGCGCGATCGAAAGGTCGCGCTGGAAATACAGCAGCAGGTCGTCGGATGGCATGTTGCCGCCAGTGAAAAATGTGCGCGCCATCCAATCGCCGTCGCCGTCCGCTTCGAAGGGATAGGCGAATTCGCGGTGCGTGAAGATGTGCACGAAAAGGCGGCCGCCAGGCTCGAGCCAGCCCGCGATGCGCCTCATGAGCAGCTCGTAGTTCTTCATGTGCTCGAACATCTCGACCGAGACGACACGTTCGAAGCGCTGCTCGCTCATGAACACGTTCATGTCGCAGGTGATCACGCTCACGTTCGAATACCCAAGCCGCGCGCACTCGGCTTCGATGTGAGCGCGCTGCACCGGCGAATTGGAGACCGCCGTGATGCGCGCCGTCGGATAGTGCTCGGCCATCCACAAAGTCAGCGATCCCCAGCCGCAGCCCAGTTCCAGGATGCGCTGGCCGTCGCCAAGTTGTGCGCGTTGACAGGTCAGCGCGAGCATCGCCTGCTCGGCGCGCGCCAGCGTGCGGCACTCGCTGTCCCACAGACCGCTGGAGTACTTGAGCCTTGGCCCCAGCGCGATCTGGTAGAACGCCGTCGGCACTTCGTAGTGCTGATCGTTGGCCTCGCGCGTGTTGACCGCGATCGGACTGTTGCGCAACTCGTCGATGAAGCCGAGCAGCGACTCGCACTGCACTTCGACATCCCCGCGGCGCTCGGATTCGAGGCGCTGCGCGAGCAATCGGCGGATGCCCAGACGCAACAGTGCGTCCGGCACGCGACCGGATTCGATCAGGGATTGGTACCACACGGGGCGGACTCCTTTTTGCGAAACCAGGGCACGAAGGCGCTGGTCGAACGTTGATAGGCGCGGTATTCGTCGCCGCGCGAGCGCAACGACTGCGCTTCGGTGGGCGGGATGCCGGTCACTTTGAGAATCAGGAACAGGATCAGCAGCGGAGCGATCAGACCGAAGGCGCCGAACGGGGCGCCCATGGCGACCAGCGCGAAAGCGCACCAGGCGAGCCACTCGAAGAAGTAATTGGGATGGCGCGAAAAGCGCCACAGTCCGTCCTGACAGGTGCGGCCGCGATTGCCTGGATCAGCCTTGAAGGCGGCGAGCTGGCGATCCGCCACGCTCTCGCCGAGGACCGCGACGAGCCACAGCGCGGCGCCCGCGAAATCGGTCCAGCCCAGTTCGCGCCTTGGATCGAGCACGGCCAACGCGAAAGGAATCGCGAGCAATGCATCGAGCGCGGCCTGCGCCTGATAGAAAAAGAAGAAGTTGCGCGCGGCCGAAGGCCCCCAACTGCGCCGCAACTCGAGGTAGCGGCCGTCCTCGTCGCGCCGTCCGAGACGATGCGCGGCAAGGTGCAACGCGAGCCGCAGACTCCAGATCGCGACCATGGCCGCCACCAGCCAACGGCGCTCGACGCAGCCGTCCTCTGCGAGCCAGGCGAAGCCGACGGCCAGCAGCCCTAAGTTGGCCGCCCAGGCGACGTCAACGGAAGTCGCATTCCTGGAACGAAGTTGGAGTGCCCAAAGCACGAACATGACCCCAGCGGCGAAGGCCCAGCCCTTGCCCAGCAGAACGAGAACGGAATTGAGATGGTGGAGATCCAATGCGGGTCGTGGCGGGGGCTGAAACGCCTGGGGCAGGCAGAGTGATGCTCCGGAAGGCTCCTGTTCATTCGCTCGCCGCGGTCGGTTGGATTCGTCCGTCTGCGCGAATCCGGCAGGGCCTGCGCCGGTACAGGGTCCTGCCCGCGCAGGGCCTGCTCGTTCAGTTGCGCACCGGGGCGAA
>JAYUOR010000689.1:0-2710 GCA_043760765.1 Planctomycetota bacterium
CGGTCCGCTGTTATTGGGAAGAGCCTCGCGGACCGGCAGGTCCACAGGGCCGAAGAGGATACGCCCGAGGCCCTTGGGCGACAACGCTGGACAGCTTCCTCCAAGCGCGGATTCCGCTATCGTCTGCGCATGAGTCGAACGCCCAAGTCAGAGCTGCCTTCCCGCGAGCTGGTCACGCGCTCACCCAAGGTCCTGCTGCACGAACACCTCGACGGCGGACTGCGGCCGCAGACCGTGCTCGATCTCGCCGCCGAGGTTGGGTATCGCGAGCTTCCCGAGTCACGGGCCGAGCCGCTGGCCGCCTGGTTCTTCGAAGGCGCAAACCGCAAGACGCTGCCGCTCTACCTCGAAGGCTTTCGCCACACGATCGCGGTCATGCAGTCGACGCAGGCCCTCGAGCGCGTGGCCCACGAGTTCATGGACGACATGGCCAAGGATGGCGTGGTCTACGCGGAGGTGCGATTCGCTCCGCACTTCCACACTCAGCGCGGCCTGGGTCTTGACGCAGTCATGGCCGCGGTTCTGCGCGGTCTGCAGCGTGGCAAGGAGGATTGTGGTGTCGGCTTCGGCCTGATCGTCTCGGCGATGCGCAACGAGCCGGAATCCTTGTCCTTCAAGCTCGCCGAACTCGCGGTCGCCTACCGCAGCCAGGGTTGCGTCGGTTTCGACCTGGCCGGCGAAGAGGCCGGGCACCCGGCCAAGGAACACGTGCGCGCCTTCGAGTTCGTCAAGCGCCAGAATTTCTCGATCACGATCCACGCCGGCGAGAGTTTCGGCCCTGAAAGCATCTGGCAAGCACTTCAATATTGCGGCGCGCACCGCATCGGTCACGGCACGCGCCTGATCGAGGACATCGTGGTCTACGACGGCAAGGTGATCCAACTCGGCCACCTCGCGCAATATGTCCTGGACCATCGCATCCCGATCGAGGTCTGCCTTTCGTCCAACGTGCACACCGGAGCCGCGCGCTCGATCGGCGAACATCCGTTCCTGGTTTTCATGAACCAGAAGTTCCGCGTGACGCTCAACACCGACAATCGCCTGATGAGTCGCACGTCGATGACCGATGAGTGCATGCTCGCGGTCGAGCACTTCGGCCTGGGACTGGCCGACCTCGAGAAACTCGCCATCAACGGCATGAAATCGGCTTTCGCGCACTACGACGAGCGTGTGCGCCTGATCTACGAGCGCATCAAGCCCGGCTACGCGAAGTTGCGCGAGAACGGCTGAGCATGTCTGCATGGCACGCGTCCACGAACTGAGCGCGGGCAAGCTCGAAGTCCATCTATTCGAGAGCCGCCTGCTCGCCAAGAATCGCGCCGGCGATCCACACGCGCGCGAATTTCCGATCTATGTCCCGCACGCGGCCTCGAATTCGTCGCCCGTGCCGCTGGTCTTCCTGTTGGTCGGTTTTACCGGCAACGGCCAGGAATTCCTGGAGTCGCATCCTTGGCGGCGCGGTGTGCTGATCGAGTACGACGCGGCGCTGCGCGCTGGAAAAGTCCCGCCGGCAATTCTCGCACTGCCCAACTGCTTCACGAAGTACGGTGGCAGCCAGTACGTCGACTCCAGCTACCTCGGCCCCTACGCGCGTTACGTAGCGGAAGAACTTTGCGCCTTCGCGCAAGCCAACGCGCCTGCGCTGCGCGCTCGCCGCGGCGTGATCGGCAAGTCATCGGGCGGCGTCGGCGCGTTGCACCTCGCCATGCGTCATCCCGGCGTATTCCAAGCCGCCGCTTCGATCAGCGGCGACGCCGGCTTCGAGGGTTGCCACGCACCGGCGTTCTGGGAATGCGCGCGCGCGCTGGTCCCCTACGGCGGCGATCCAGAGCGCTTCCTGGCCGACTTCCTCGCCAAGCCCGACCTCAATGGCGACAAATTCGGCGCGTTGAACACGATCGCGATGGCGGCGTGTTATTCACCCAACCTCGCTTCGCCGATCGGCTGCGATCTGCCGATCGATCCGACGAGCGGCGCGCGCATCGAAGCGGTCTGGCAGCGCTGGCTCGAATTCGACCCGCTGTTCGCCTGCGAGCGTTACGCGGACGCGCTGCGCGGACTGGAGTTCCTGCACATCGAGTGCGGCGCCCGCGACGAATACAACATCCAGTTCGGCACGCGGCTGCTGTCGGCGAAGTTCAAGGAATTGGGGATCGCGCACAGCCACGAGGAACACGACGGCTCGCACCGCGGCATCCAGCAGCGCTACTTGGAAGTCTTGCCGCGCCTCGTGCGCGCCTTGGCCTTGTAGCGCACTTCGACCACGGTACGAATTCCGCCGCGCACGAAGAAGTCGCCTTCGACGACGATTTCGCGCGGTTTCGTAGCGCTGACCAGATCGTCGAGGATGCGATTGGTGACCGCCTCGTGGAACGCGCCGTCGTCGCGGTACGACCAGAGGTAGAGCTTCAGGCTCTTCAATTCCACGCAGGTGCGGTCGGGCACGTAGCGGATGCGAATCGTGGCGAAGTCCGGCTGGCCGGTCTTCGGACAAAGGCAGGTAAACTCCGGGCACTCGAAGCGGATCTCGTAATCGCGCTTTGGATTGGGATTCTCGAACGTGTCGAGCTTGCGTGTGGGCTTGGTCGTCATGCTGGAATGGAGCAGTCTATCAGCCCGTTGAAAAAGTCCCGTCGCGAGGGCGAGCGCGGGAAGGCGAGGCAAGGAGCGCGACAGAAAATGGCGCGGAAGCGGCCTGCCTGGCCGCTGA